>CAZCRQ010000221.1:0-5261 GCA_964501095.1 uncultured bacterium
CCTATATATTAGTGTTAATAAATTAGGAGATCATCCGATGCGTTTCCTTTCATTTCAAATTGTAATTGAGAAAGAACCAGAAGACGACGGATACTTGGCATATAGCCCAACATTGCCCGGATGCTTCAGCGACGGTTTAACGATTGAGGAAGCTAGAGTCAATATCCGTGAAGCGATCCGACTTCATGTAGAATCCTTGATCGAACGCGGTCAACCTGTGCCACAGAATGAGCAGATAGTCCATGTAGAAGAATTATCCTTTGGGATACCATTGTGAAACGACTTCCTCAAGTCAATGCCAGAGAACTAATTCATTTTCTGAAGTATCATGGTTTCGTTGAAGAACGTCAACGCGGAAGTCATCTAATACTTATCCATCCTGGTGATAACCTGACTATACCATTCCGGTACACCAGGATCGTGATCTTGGACGTGGTTTGTTCATTCGCATTCTAAAAGATGCAGGTTTTACGCCTGACGATTTCATCACTTGGAAATCCTGATCAGTGTACTTAGGTGCCAGTCGAGGACGGCTGGCACCACATCTTAACGAGATTCTTATGGAATTCTTTTTTAAAATGGCATTGCCCCGGTGGTTGCAAAAGACCCCGGATGAATCCGAGGATACCCCAAGGTACCGTCGACTCTGGCGATATACAGTGTTTCTGACCCTGCTGGTGGCGATCATCCCGCTCGGCATTGTCACCGGTGTCAACTATTATTTATATCAAAAAACTGTTCAGACAGAAACTGAATACGACATCATTCGCAACCTCTCGAACACTTCCCGTTCTCTCGAATTTATCATCGAGGAACGGTTGAGCGTGCTGAAGCTGCTATTTCAAGAGAAAAACCTGGCAGAGTTGACCGATCACAATCCTCTCCTGAGAACGATGCAGAATCTGAAAAGCACTTTCAGTGGTTTCATCGACCTGGGTATAATTGACTCCAATGGAAAACAGACCAACTACATCGGTCCTTATAACCTCATGGGAAGCGATTACTCGAAAGAGGATTGGTTCCACGAAGTGCGGTTGCGGGAACTCTATGTCAGCGATGTCTTCATGGGACACCGTCAATTTCCCCATTTTGTCCTGGCGGTGAAAAAAGAGATACCGAAAATCGGTTTTTATATTCTGAGAGCCACTCTGGATATGGAGCTGCTCACCCGGATGGTCTTTCTCCCCGGTATGGGAAACTTCGACGATATCTTCATCATCTCGAAGAATGGGATTCTGCAAACCCCCTCTCGCTATCACGGCAGTCTGTTGGAACAAGTCTCCATCCCGACTCCCGCCTACACTCCGAACACGGAAATTGTCGGAGAGTTCAATGAAAAAGGGGAATCGTATATTTTGGGATACCGATACATCAGCAACACGCCGTTTATTTTAATGATCATCAAAAAGCCGAAGAATATGCTGCTTGAATGGTTCAGGCATTATACGGAGATGATCTTTTTTGTCTCGTTGAGCGTAATCCTGATCTTCTTTGTCGTGCTCTGGAGTTCGACAAGCATGGTGATTCATATACGTAAAGCCGATCAGCGTCGCGCCCAGATGCTGCATAATATCGAATACACGAATAAGATGGCAACCATCGGACAACTTTCCGCCAGCGTCGCCCATGAAATCAATAATCCCCTCGCCATCATCAACGAAAAAGCGGGATTATTAAGAGACCTGGTTATCTACACCGCCGACAGCCCGCAAAAGGAGAAAACCCTTAAGGCGTTGGAAACCATCATCAAATCAGTAGAGCGTTGCAGCGGGGTAACCCACCGTCTGCTTGGCTTTACCCGCCGGGTCGAGGTTAACAAGCAGCAGATCAACCTGGCGAATCTATTAAATGAGGTGCTCGAATTCCTCGGGAAGGAAGCTCTTCACCGCGAAGTGCAGATTATCACTGATTTTCCCAGCAATATCCCGCAGATCGAAAGCGACCGTGGGCAGTTGCAGCAGGTGTTCCTCAATATCATCAACAATGCCTTTGCGGCGGTGAAAGACGGCGGGAGAATCGAATTATGCCTGGAGTCTCAAAATGCCAAAGAAGTCGCGGTGAAGATCCGCGATAACGGTTCCGGCATCCCCGAAGAACTTCTCCCCCGCATCTTCGATCCCTTCTTCTCAACCAAAGGGGAATTCGGCACCGGACTGGGTTTGTCAATTACATATAGTTTGGTACAGAAATTAGGCGGACGCATCGATGTCCAAAGCAAGGTCGGGGTGGGGACAACCTTCATCGTCGTCCTTCCGATAAAATCCACTACACCTGGAGAGAGACATGAAACGATTTAAAATACTTTTGATCGATGATGAAGAGGAGCTGGTTTCCACGCTGGTCGAGCGTCTTGAAATCCGCGGGATCGACGCTGTCGCCGCCACCCGCGGCAGAATCGCCCTCGAACTCATCGAACAGGATGGCTTTGATGTTGTCGTCGTCGATCTGAAAATGCCCGGCCTCGGAGGATTAGAATTGATTCAAACTCTTGAAAAATCCCATCCGGAAATTAAAATTATCTTGATCACCGGACATGTTTCCTCTGATGATGAGCCGGAGCCGCGATACGAAGGGGTCTTTGAAGTCTTGTTGAAGCCCTTCAGCCTCGACCGTCTGCTCAAGGTCATCCATGACGCCATCGGCTCCGAACCTGGAGACAACCCATGAACGATAAACCGGATCGAACTGCCCATGACCGCAAACTGCATTTCTTCGGGATGATCACCGCCAGTGTCTCCCATGAGTTGAACAATGTCATCTCGATCATCGACCAGGTTGCCGGGCTGCTCTCCGATCTGATCGCGGCGGCGGATTCCGGATACCCGATCAACCTGGAAAAACTGAAAACGGTTCAGGAGCGGATCCGACGCCAGACGCAGCGCGGTGTCGGGATTATCAAACGGCTCAATAAATTCTCCCACAGTGTCGACGAACCGTTCCTCGAGTTCGATCCCGGGGCGGTGGTGGAAAATCTCATGGCGCTCGCCGCACGTTTTGCCGAATTGAAAAAAGTCACCCTGGAAACGAATCTGCCGCAGGGAAGTGTTACTATCACCAACAATCCCTTCACTCTCCAACAAGCGGTATTCTTCTGTTTTCGACACGCGCTCGATGTCTCCGAACGTGGCGAAACGCTGCGTGTGGCAATGGATTATAATGATTCTCTTGTTACTTTTCACATCTCAAACAGCAAGAAGACAATTTGTATCGACAATACGGCTGAGATGGAGATTTTACAGGAGATGATGGGGATATTAGGCGGATCATTGGGGCGCAACTCAGAACATGAAATGGAAATTAGTGTTCCTTTAAGTTTGGCACCTTAGTGACTTCGTGACTTTGTCGTTGAGATTATCCTTAATCAAAGTCATCTGAGACAGCGAGAAACCTTAAAAACTCCATGAATAAGGTAAGAATAGAGAAATCCACCCAGTTTCGCGCTTCACGTCGCCTGATCACCCTTCTGCTTCTATTATTGATGGTTTTGATCGTCGGATCGGCAGTTTGGGATTATTATTCCGTGGAGAAAGTGACCTGGAAATTAGCAGAGCGTCAGGCGCGGGGATTGATTTTCCAGGTGGAGCAAGCCGGGGAGACCGCCGCTTACGCCGAGCAGTCGGTACGAGTCGCGGTGACTGATCATCTGTTTGCTGTCGCTTATCTTATTCGTCGACTGATCCATGATGAGGGTGAAGACAATCTTGATCTGAACCTCCTCGCATCAGAAGGCGGCATCGGCCGGATCGACCTGTTCGACGATCACGCTCGATGGAGACGCGGAAATATGGTTCAGCACGAGAAGACGGATACTACGATTCAGTCGTTTTTACAGACCGGAAGCCGTGAGCAGATACTTGGCGCCTTTCAAATCGACAGCTTGGAAGAGAAGTACTACGGTATAGCGGTGGGACTGCCAAAGGGCGGAGCGGTGAGGGTGGCGATCGATTTCATCGAATTAGTGCAAGTTCGCCAGGAGATCGGATTGGGATCGCTACTCCTCGACCTCAGTTCCCATCCTGAAGCGCTATATCTTCTCATCGACTCCCCAGAAGGCATTCTTGCCGCCACACCCGACCTGCCGACCTGGATCGGGACCTCGAATGATCCTTTGCATGAAAAGGCGATCCACACGGAGGAGTTCAAAGCGGAATTCACCATAGTGCAAAAGGAAGAGATATTTGAAGCCCGTACGCCGTTTGGTGAAACTGAGGGAGTCGTTCTTCGTCTGGGGATTCGCACCGATGAATTGCAGAAGATCCGCAAACGCAACCGTTTGAATATTACAATCAGGACGGGAATTTTACTGGCACTGAGCCTGTCGCTCTCGGCTTATCTGATCTCACATCAGAATGCGAAATTACTGGCGGCAGAGCGGGATCGCATGATGCTGGAAGTGCGCCATTTGGAGGCAAATCGCACCCTCCAGGAACGTCTGGCGGCGATGGGCACCCTGGCAGGAGGAATCGCCCATGAAATACGCAATCCCTTGAATTCAGTGACAATCGCCGCCCAGCGCCTCGAGATGGAATATCAACCCACCGCGGACATCTCCGGCTATCACCAAGTGGTGCGAGCGTTGCGGGAAGAAGCCTTGCGAATCGGACGAATCATAAATGATTTCCTAAATTATGCCCGCCCCCCAGCCACCAACAAACAGAGGCAAAATTTAACACAGACTTTGGCGCAGGTGATCGACACTTTCAAAGCCTTCGCCGAGAGCCGTCAAGTCAGTTTCAAAACGAATTTCGGTGACCTTCCCGATTTCTCGTTTGATGCTGATCTGATCCGTCAGGCGACATTGAACCTGCTGAAAAACGCCGTGGACGCCGTGCTCCCCGGTCAAGGCAAAATATATCTTAGTACTGGACAAGAATCTCACTGGGCAGTCATCCAGGTGACTGACAATGGACCAGGCGTCGCCGAGGAGGATCGCGGCAAGATATTCAATCTCTATTATACAACCCGTGCGGAAGGGACTGGAGTTGGATTAGCGCTGGTTCATCGGATTGCAGTCGAGCACGACGGCAGAGTTGAAGTTTCCGACACCCCGGGCGGTGGGGCGACATTTAGGTTGTTTCTAAAATTGTAAATGTTTAGTAAATAGACGACCATAAACTATTACCAATATGTCATTCTGAACGAATTGAAGAATCTGTATTTTATAAAACAATAATACTAAATTTAGATGAAACAATCACTTATATTAATATTTATAGTCATAGTTTTAACTCAAATAATCTTGGCATTACCTCCACCATTAT
>CAZCRQ010000222.1:0-5258 GCA_964501095.1 uncultured bacterium
GCACTACCTGAACGAAGTGAAGAATCTATGTTTTTTATATAATTATTGTAACAACTCAGCAATATATCTGTTTAACAATCAACCAAAACAGTGATTCTTCACTCCGTTCAGAATGACTTCTGCTTCGCTTACTTTACTTCATATTGTTGATTATCAACGGTTTAACCGGATAAGGTTCAGGCGCAGCCAGTTTGGGCCATGTTTTGAGTTTATCCATGACATTCTTGATGGCAGCATCGAGTTGAGGATCTTTTCCCTGGATCATCAGGGCGGGTTCATCGACAACTTCGATAGTGGGATCGACGCCTCTCCCTTCGATGAGCCATTTGCCGTCGAGTGCGCCCCAGCCGGAGAATTCGGGAACAGTACTAGCTCCGCGGTCGACAGTTGCCCGTCCACCGCGAATGCCAACCCAGCCTCCCCAGGTACGGGTGCCAACCAGGTCGCCAAGCCCGATTCGTTTGAAGCCCTCACTAAAAGTCTCAGCATCTGATCCAGCTTCGTGATTGCATATAGCGACCATCGGACCGTAGAAGGCGGAACTGGGACGGTGATAGATTGGTGTTTCACGTCCTTTGCCGCGGCTCCAGAGGGTTCTCTCGAGCATCGCCAAGACCTGTTCGGCGACAAAACCACCGCCGTTGTAACGAACATCGACAATCAATGCTTCTTTCTTGTATTGCGGCAGATACATCCGTCCCCACATCGACAAACCATCTCCCATCATATCAGGCATGTGTACATACGCCACTCTGCCGCCAGTCATCTTGTCGACATACTCCCGACGATCACGCACCCAATCGAGGTAGCGGAGTTTTTGCTCATCTCCAGAGGAAAGCAACTTGACAACTACATCCCGGGCATCTTTCAATTGCGGGGCATCATTCACCCTGAGCATGATTTCTTCCCCGGACTTTCCGACAAAGCGTTGGTAGATGTTGTCATTCGGTTTGAGTTCGATGCCGTCGACCGCAACGATGTACTGTCCCACCTTTACATTACCGAGGGGAGCAGAAAGAGGTGAAGCCGGTTCATCACCCCAGCCGTCACCGTGAAGTATTTTCGTCACACGGCAGGGACCGGTATCGGTCGGTTCAAGATCAGCGCCGAGCAATCCAATCCCAATTTCGCTGCCGGTGCGGATGTCGCCGCCCCAGACATAAGCATGTCCGATGTTCAATTCGCCGATCATTTCGGAGATCAGATCGTTCAGTTCAGCGCGATTGGAGATGCGAGGAAGCAAGGGGCTGTATTGTTTCCAGATTTTATCCCAATCCACGCCGTGCATCTTGGGATCATAGAAGAAATCGCGCTGCCATCTCCAGATTTCACGCAGGATTTGCGCCCATTCCGCACGCGGTTCGATCTCCATTGTCCAGCCACTCAGATCGACAAGTCCCTCATCCTTTTCGGGAATCGATGTCGCCCCGGCATCCATCACCACAAACGAATTAGGACTGGTCTTCACCACCAGTTTCTCACGATCCGGGCTCACTCCATAGCCATAAGCCGTCGATGTGACTACTTCCAGTTTCTTCTTCTCGAACTCGAAGGTGACCAGTTTGAAACCTTTTTCATGCTCTGTTTCGTCCATCATCCCATAGTTGTCCCACTCCGCGAAGTAAATCCTGCCTTTGGTCCCAACCAGACCGGCGTAATTGCCAGCATCGACTGGAATCAAATAGATACGATCCTGGATGCCGTCAAGGTCGATTTTCACTTCAACCGGCTTTTCCTCCTCTTCTTCATCCTTTTTCTCTTCGTCCTTCTTTTCGTCCTTCTTTTCGTCCTTCTTCTCATCCTTCTTCTTGCCTTTCTCGTCTTTCTTTTCCTCGTCTTTCTTCTCTTCTTCAAAGGCTTCGACGAGTTTTGGGGCAAAGGGATTTTCGGTCTCCTTGTTTAAAAGGACAAGAGAAAATTTAGTTGTCTTATTATAGATATGAGTTTCATCGACAACGCTGAGAATTGGATTAAACCAATTGTTGGAAGCGAAATAAAGGTATTTCCCTTCAGGATCCCAACTGACATCAAATTCATTGGTCATCTCTGGGGAAATCTTTGTTTTAGTTTTAGACTCGAGATTATAAAGCCAGACATCTCCGAACCAAGTATCGTCGGTCTCCACCCAGGCAATCCATTTGCTGTCCGGCGACCATTCATAGACACGAATTTCCCAACCTGCGGACTTGGTGATCGGGGTTTCTTTTCCCGATTCGGCATCGACAATCCAGAGTCGTCCGGATTTATCCGCATAGAGCAGCATCTTGCCATCGGGCGACCAGGTCATGGGAAAGCGCCACATCTCGCCGCTTTTGGTCAATCTCTTTGGTTCTTCCTTTCCATCCGAGGAAGCGAGCCAGATTTCTTCCTCACCGCTGGCGTCGGACATGAAAGCGACTTTCTTCCCATCCGGACTGAAGGCGACATACTTCTCGCGGGAATCTTTGCTGTGTGTCAGTTCTCGGACATAGCCCTTCTCCTCGACTGGGAAAGTGAAGACTTCGCCACGCGCGGCAAAAGCGATGCGTCTCGCTTTGTTTGGAATCGAAAAATCATCGATGTAATCAGCGGGACTAATGATCCGGTTTCTAGCGCGAAAACGATCTGAAGGAAGAAGTATGTTCAATTGATTGGTTTTATCGTCGCTGAGGTTCAACACCCAAATATCCATCGCCTTCTGATAAATAATGGTTTTGTCATCACCAGCGGGCCACCGGGTGTCGAACTCGGTCTCTTTTGTATGTTGCTTGAGGTTCTTGCCATCAGGATCCATACTGAAGATGTTGGCGCGACCACTCTGATCGGAGAGGTAATAAATCCGTTTCCCCACCCACATCGGGAAAGCGTCTGTTCCTTCGAAATCGGTGATTTTCTTGAAATCCATGGTTTTCAGATTGCCGACCCAGATATCCATCGCCCAACCGCCTTTGTATCGTTTCCAGGGACGTGATTCACGGCGCAGGCGGTTGAAAGCGAATCGATCTCCGCCAGGCTCGAAGCTTATCCGGGTTCCCTTGTCGAGTCCAAGACTTTTTGGCACACCGCCTTCCTTGGAAACAGAATACAGGTTCCAAATCCAATGCGCCTGATCGCGATTGCTCCGGAAATAAATTTGCTTGCTGTCGTTTGACCAGCCGACTACTTCATCCCATCCCGGGTGAAAGGTGAGACGACGCGGTTCTCCCCCTTTCGACGAAACGACATAGATGTCCCAATTCCCATCATATTCGCCGCTGAAGGCAATGAACTTGCCATCCGGACTGATTCGCGCATAAGCTTCGCTTCCATCATCGCGAGTAAGACGGGTGGCGACATCCCCACTTTTTGTCAGGGCTTTTGAGAGGGAGGCGATCCAGAGATCCCCTTCCGAGGTAAAAACGACCAGGTCGCCGCGAACATCGGGATAGCGAAAAAATCCGTTGGTATCGTCCGAATTCGCCGAGAATGCTATGTTCATTAGAAGCAGAATGACCAACCAGGCGAGAATAGCCTGGCGAAGAATGCGAAACTGCAACATACAACCTCCTTTTTAAGGTGGGAAAATACACATACACTATTATATTTCAAAATTAAAAAGACGCTTTTCTTCAATGCGTTCTATAAAACGTCCGTAATAAAGGCATTTAGAATTTCAGCGCAAAATACATGCCTCAGAACAGACCGATTTTTATTGTCGAATTCTAGGAAAAACAACGTGAATTTGCCAGAATTTCAACCAGAATCCGGTTAAAAAGAGTAGTATAATATGACATGAGCTTCGTTTTGCTACGTCCGAGATGAGGAAAACGCTGATGAACCGATAAATTGCCCGAAATTGATTTCATGGAGGAATTTAAGATATTGATTTTGAAGTCCTTTCCAACCGCACGGATCGCATATTCTGATGTTGTGGTTACCATGGATTGCCTCGGTTTAGGGAGTATGAGATGTTTGATGAGTATAATCATAAATCTACGAATTTTCAAGTTGTTCGCATTCGTCAGATTTTAATGTGCCGTCAGTTACTCTCGGCTGACGGAAAAACAAAGGGTCAAGTGTTATTCGCAGACGGCAGATGCGACTTCCTGAGACTTTCAACCTCATCATTATTGCATTAGAGAAACTGATTTGTTATCTTGTAATTGCCGTTCCGGGGTGGTTCGGAGAAAATCCGAGTCTGAGATTATACCCGTGGAACCTGATCCGGATAATGCCGGCGTAGGGAAATGGCATCTCACCATGCTTGCCACATTCTTTCTCTCACCAGTTATTCGGTTCAGGCTCCTTATTGAAAATAATAATTCAGTGCACAAAAAAGGAGACAAAAATGAACAGTAAAGGCTTTAGTCTTTTATTAGCATTGAGTTTGGTTCTTGCATACTGCCTCAATGCTGGTGAAATATCTGGCAGGATCACGGATGAAAAAACCGGTGAGCTGCTTCAGGGTGCGCATATTCTCCTGGAAGGAACTTCCCTAGGCGCAACTACTGACTTACAAGGTTTTTACCGTATTAGTGAAGCTCCAAGCGGGAATTATGTGATTTCCGCCAGCTTCCTCGGGTACAGAGTCGAAAAAGAAAAAATTCAGGTCAGCGACCAGCCGTTGGTTCACAATTTTGACCTTGTCCCGACGGTGCTTTCCGGTCAAGAGGTGATCTATTCCACGACACGTGCGGTTGAAGGGGAAGCGCCCATTTCATTCACCGATGTGTCGGGGCAAAAACTGCGTGAAAATTACTGGGCGCAGGACATCCCGCCGTTGTTGAGTACAATTCCCGGCGTTTACTCCTACTCAGAATCGGGATTGGATGTCGGTTACACTCACTTGAATATCCGCGGCTTCAATCCCACCCGAATCGGCGTCACCATCAACAACATCCCGCATAACGACCCGGAAGATGGCGCTGTCTACTGGGTGGACATGCCTGACCTGGCGGCGAATATCGCCGATATTCAATTGCAGCGCGGTGTGGGATACTCCGCCAATGGCACCAGTACCTTCGGCGGATCGGTCAATGTCGTCACCATGACCCCATCAATGAGAGAACCTGGTGTTGAAGCGAATTTCGGGGCGGGCAATTACAACACTCGGAAATGGGGCGTGGCGCTCAATTCTGGGCTGGTCAACAACACCTACGGATTCTATAGCCGCTTCTCCCGCATTCAAACCGATGGCTACCGTGACAATTCCAAATCCGCACTCTGGAGCTATTTTCTCACCGGTGTTCGTTATGGGGAGCGCAGCATAACGAAAGTGAATGTTTATGGAGGTCCGGAAG
>CAZCRQ010000223.1:0-5237 GCA_964501095.1 uncultured bacterium
ACATAACTGGGCAAATTGTATCGTTTCGTACACCCTTGCTAAAGCAAGGTGCTACTATGCAGTCCGCTGAAGCGGACATCTGTCACATGAATTCCGAATAAAATGGGAAAAATGTCGTCGAATCGAAACAAACGCTATCAAAAATCTATAAGGATATTTTTACTACGTAGTGTCCAGACGTTCTATTATCCATATTACTCCCGCCATTCAGCAAATTCTGGGCAGTTGCTCGCCGCTCAGCATGTCAATAACCAAAGATGAATTATATCGGGTTGTCATGGTGACCAGCGCCGCCGGATGATCCCGCACCTCGCCGATTTTACACGCCTCGGCGCCGACTGGGAAATGTCGCAATAAATCGAGAGCGCGATCTGTCTGGGCGGCTGGGAGAAAAACGATAAACCGTCCCTCATTGGCGACATAGAGCGGATCGAAACCTAGTATTTCGCAGGCGCTGCGGACATCTTCGCGCACCGGAATCGCAGTTTCATCAAAATGTATAGCCATTCGGGCGCCCTGGGCAATTTCTACCAGATTAGTTGCTAAACCACCCCTTGTCAAGTCACGGAGGCAATGAATTATAATTTTCTCTTCAAGCAGGGCGAGGATTGGTTCGTGAAGCGGGGCGCAGTCACTCTCGATCGGACTCTCGAACGACAATCCCTCGCGCGCCGACATAATCGCCATGCCATGACGTCCAATGTCGCCGCTAAGCAAAATGGCGTCACCCGCTCTCACGCTTTCCGGCTCGATATGTAAAGAGTGGTTCACTTCTCCAATTCCTGCAGTGTTAATATAAAGCCCATCGCCCTTGCCTTTGTCCACTACTTTCGTATCGCCGGTCACCAACAGCACACCAGCTTGATTCGCCGCTTGGCGCATCGACTCCACCACTCGTTGCAGTGTCGCCAGAGGCAGCCCTTCCTCGAGGATCAAAGCGACACTTAGGGCGACCGGTTTCGCGCCGCACATCGCCAGGTCATTCACCGTGCCGTTGATCGCCAGGCTGCCGATGTCTCCGCCCGGAAAAAACAGCGGATGCACCACATAGGAATCGGTAGTGAAAGCGATCCGTGAATTGCCGAATTGCAGTATCGCGCCATCGTGACGTTTGGCAAGTTGGGGATTGGAGAAGGAAGGGAGGATCATCTTTTCCAACAATTGGTGCATCAATAATCCGCCCCCGCCATGCGCGAGTTGTATCTTATCTTGTTGACGGAAGGGTGAGGGGCAGCTAAGTATAAAGTTGTTCATGGGATATCTCTAAATCTTTTCATTATTCCAATCCTGTATTATTCCCTCATCTTGTCAATCCTGAGCATCCCTGTCAGGTATCCTTCGATAGCGGAAGTAAGCGGCACAGGCGCCTTCGGAAGAGACCATCGTTGCGCCGAGGGGGTGTTCAGGGGTGCAGGGATTTCCAAAAGCGGGACAATCAGGCGGTTTCCTGATCCCTTGAAGCACCAATCCGCTGATGCAGTCGGAGGATTCCGCCACTGAGTGCTCCGTCAGCCCGAAACGTTTCCCGGCGTCGAAAGAGATGAAACGTTCAGCCAATCCCAGTCCACTCTGCGCAATCTCCCCGATCCCACGCCATTTGCGGGGAACCACCTTGAACACCTCACAGATAATCCGTCGAGCCTGGACATTCCCCTCATCACGAACCGCCCGGGTATATTGATTGCGAACCTCAGCGCGCCCATTTTCCAGCATCTCCACACAGGACAGGATTCCCTTCAGAATGTCCAGCGGTTCAAAGCCGGTGACCACAATCGGCGTCCGATAACGTTCGGCGATCGAGCGATACTCATCCACGCCCATCACGGTGCAGACATGTCCGGCGGCGAGAAAACCATCGACTTGACAATTCGAGGAGGAGAGGATGGCTTGCAGTGCCGGAGGAACCAGCACCTGAGCCATTAGCATAGAAAAGTTGACAATCCGATCACGCTGCGCCTGGAGAACCGCCATCGCATTCGCCGGTGCGGTAGTTTCAAATCCGATAGCGAAGAAAACTACTTCCTTTTCCGGCTGATCTTTGGCGATTTTCAATGCGTCAAGGGGAGAATAGACCATGTGCACCTCACCACCCTCCGACTTGACAGAAAACAGGTCACGACTCGATCCCGGCACCCGCATCATATCTCCGAAGGTACAGAAGATCACCTCGGGTTTGGCGGCAATCTCGATCGCCTGGTCTATAATCTCAATCGGTGTCACGCAAACCGGGCAGCCGGGTCCGTGGAGAAGGGTAATCGTTTTCGGGAGGAGTTGGTCGAGACCGTGACGGAGGATCGCATGGGTCTGACCGCCGCATACCTCCATGATCGTCCAGGGATTCTTTGCCAGTTCGGCGATCTTTGCCAGCAGCATCCTGACCAGTGCAGGATCACGGAATTCCTCAATAAATCGCATCCTTTTCCCCGTTCGTGTCCAGAGAAGATGCGAGCTGCGTTAGGTCATCGAGCACCCTCGCCGCCTCCTCTTCATCGAGCAGATTCAGGGCGAATCCTGCATGGACGATCACATAATCGCCCTCTTTCGCCTCCGGGACATACGCCAGGTTCACTCCCTTCACTACTCCGCCGAAACTGACTTGACCGGTGCGGAACAAGGGATCGGAAGTGTCTTGGATGCTAAGTATTTTTCCAGGTATTGCGAGACACATGATAGTCCTTAAAATTAACCGCGGCGATCTGCCCCAATGAGATACCGCCATCGTTCGTCGGTATCTGCTGCTGCCAGACCGGTAGAAAATTCTCTCCGCGAAGCCGTTCGACAACCTTGCTTAATAAAGTGCGATTTTGCCAACACCCGCCCGACAGTACAACTTGCGAAATTCCAACTCTTCTCGCTATTTCGAGGATCATCTCCACCAAGGTCTGATGGAATTTGGCGCAAATCTGACCAAGGGGAATTTTTTCCGCCAGATCATCAAGAATTTCTTCAATCATCATCGACCAGTCAAGTACATAACGTTTAGTCGATTGCGTGGTGGCGTCAGTCGTCCCCGGCTGACGCAAAACAGTAAGAGAAGTGGCGTCAGCCGTCCCCGGCTGACGCAAAACAGTAAGAGAAGTGGCGTCAGCCGTCCCCGGCTGACGCAAAACAGATGATTGGTTTTCCCTAGATTCTCTGACGATATAATTATAAAACCCTTCTGTAGACTCCTCGTCTTGGGCAAACTCCACCTTCATTGCCGCCTGCCCCTCGAAACTGCATATCTGTTGAAGACCGACTAGCGACGCCAGCGCATCGAAAAGACGTCCCGCACTCGATGTCTGCGGGCAATTGATCTGTCTTGCCAACTGTTGACGGAGCAGATTGATCTCTTCGGGTTTGAACGCTTGAATCGTTGCGATATCTTTACGCGTGAACACTGAATCGCCCATAATTTGAAATAATAGTCCCAGCGCCGACCGTCGTGGCTCATGCACGGCTTTCTCGCTTCCAGGCAGAGGAAATTGCCGCAAGTGGGCGATCCGATGACATGAGTGGTCATCGACGATGAAGAACTCGCCCCCCCAAACAGTATGATCGATCCCAAAACCGACACCATCCCAGGCGACGCCCAGCACTGGCGGACTGATCCCATGCTCAGCGATGCAGGAAAAAACATGCGCCAGGTGATGCTGGATGTGAACAACCGGCAGACCGCTCATTTCTGCCTCCCGGGTCGAGAGATAATCAGGATGCCAATCGCAAACCGCCCGTTGAGGAGTGCAATCGAAAATCTTGGGCAAATCCAGGACTGTTTGACGCATAGTTCGCAGCGCGGCTTCTGTTTCGAGATCGCAGAGATGCTGACTGATGAACACCTGTTTTCCCACCGCGACCGCAGTTGTGTTCTTCAAATGGCTGCCATAAGCGATGAGAGGAGGCAACTTACGGTCAAGCGTTATTGGCAGAGGGGCATACCCGCGCGCCCGACGGAGAATCATCTCTCTCCCCAGAACTACATTGGCAACCGAATCATCCAGGTGTCGCGCAATCGGACGATTGTGAACCAGAAAGACATCCGCAATTCCCCCAAGACTTTTCAACGCCTCTTGCTCATCGGTGCAAATTGGTTCGTTGGAACGATTGCCGCTGGTGGCGACCACGATAAATCCCAAATCCGCCATTAACAGATGATGCAATGGAGTATACGGCAGCATCACTCCCAGATAGGGATTATCCGGAGCGACCTCGTTCGTCACGATAGAATAACTAGATTTTCTTCGTCGCAGTAGCACAATCGGGGCAGCCGGAGAGCGAAGCAGCGACTCCTCCCGCTCATCGACCAGGCAGATTTCACGTAGATATTGAAGGTCGGGAGCCATCACGGCGAAAGGTTTCTCGTCACGGTGTTTCAACTGTCGCAGCCGCTGCACCGACTCCCTTCGACGCGCATCCACCAGCATAAGAAATCCGCCTAAACCCTTCATGGCAACAATCTTCCCCCGCCGGAGAAAATCTTCTGAAATGCGCAGCGCGTCATCTTGAGAAGCGAGAATCCGTCCTTGGCGATCCCACAATTCCAGCTGAGGTCCGCATTCGGGGCAGGCGTTCGGCTGGGCATGGAAACGCCTGTCCTGGGGATTGCGATACTCCCTAAGGCAGGCGGGGCACATCTGAAACGCTTTCATTGTGGTGTGGGAACGGTCGTAAGGCAGCTTTTCAATAATGCTGAAACGCGGTCCGCAATTCGTACAATTGGTGAATGGATACCGGAAACGCCGGTTTGATGGATCAAATATCTCCTCACGACACTCGGGGCAGGTGGCAAGATCTGGCAGGATTAACGCCGATGGTGCTCCGTCGGCGTCACTCGGAAGTATTGTAAATGTGCGATCTTGTTGTGGTTTAGTGTTAGTAACCTTAATCTGGTCGAGACGAGCGGATGGTGGAGCGGCGTTTTTCAAACGTTTCAAAAAAGAATCCAGATTCTCCGGCGAACCCTCAACCTCAATTTCCACTCCCTGCATGGTGTTGCCAACCCAGCCGGACAGGGATAGTTCAGTGGCGAGACGATAAACAAAGGGGCGGAATCCCACACCTTGAACTAATCCTTTGATCACAATTCGCTTTCGCACCCGGACCCACTCGCATTTAACTTCTTTTACATACTCGCGGTTCCTAAACTGAACCCGGACAAAGTATGAGTGGTGTCAGCCGTCCTCGGCTGACAGCACAATCCTCGGCTGACACCACAATCCTCGGCTGACAGCACAATCATGGGCGGGACGCCCATGCTA
>CAZCRQ010000224.1:0-5236 GCA_964501095.1 uncultured bacterium
TAGACAGCAATATACTTGATCTCCTGCCATTGCTCATCGATCCAATCGTAGCAGGCTTTCTTCGGCATCTTTTTCGATTGGTTCATGAAATAATCGCTGTAACTGGGAATAAATTCAGCAGCTTTGTAATAATTGACTCTGCTCTCGGCTTTTTCGCGGGTGTCATAATCATCACCGGCGGCGGCTTTCAAGTATAAGCCGTAAGCGATCAAGGAAACCAGTTTATCCTCATAGCTGGTTTTGCCGGCGGCGCATTTTTCCACACATGTTTCATACACCCTTCCCAGCGTATACTTTGCCGCCGGAATTTCACCTTTACTCTCTGCTTTTATAATCCAATCACGCGCTTCTTTATATTTAAACAACTGGCGATAATTATCCGCGATGTGGATCATCGCATTGTAGTTATTTGGAACGACTTTCAACATTGCCTTGAAGGTGTCGATGGTCTCTTTGAACCGTCCAAGGTTTTCCTGCGCCTTTGCCTTCATCTCATAAGCTTCTTGATGACTGGGATCCTTCGCCAATAAAAGATCCGCCTGGCTTATCACCTCTTCATTCATACTCACGCTTGAATAGGCGGCAATCAACTCCATCCGTTTTTGCAGATCATCCGGATTCTTATCCGCATCCGCTTTCAGACTGGCGATGTATTCCATCGGATTACGATAACGCCGTAAGAGAGAAGTGTAACGGTCTTTCACATTCTGATCATCCGGTATCATCGGGAGGACTTTTTCATAGGTGGTAATCGCTTCCTCACCCATCCCGAGGGCTTCCTCGATCTCCGCCTGCGTTCTCAAGTACTCGACTTTCGGTTCGGGAACGTTGTTGGCAATCTGGAAATGCCCAAGCGCTTCTTCCAAAGCACCCTGAGGTTTCAGGAAATAACCCATGGTAGCATTCAAATAGGGATCATTGGGGTGCAGTTCCAAACCGCGAGTGATGACATATTGCGCGCTGTCCGCCTCATTCATCTCCATATAAGTCTGATAAAGACGAGCCCAATCGTTATACTTCTGATCCACATCCAGCTCGACAACTTTCCACAGGTACTGTCTCGCGGTTTCCCAATCGTTTCTTTTAAGGTAATCATAAGCATACATGCGGTTCAGCCGGAGCAGGGAATCACGTTGAACGGCAGCGAGTGAATCCTGACGTGTCTTATCTTCAACTGACTCCGTTTTGGTCGTTGTCGTCACCGCACAACCAAGAATTACCAACAGAGTTAAAACTGCAAAGGCGATCAATACACGATGATACTTCATCATTTCCCTTCTCTCCCTCTCAACCGTTGAAACCACTGTTCCTTTATGCTCCATCCAAAATGAAAACCGATGATTTTCTCCTGGGCACCGTTTTTGGATTCACTGCCCCGAATATCATAAGTGATTGCAATGTCCACTATCCCCGCCTGTGAACGTACGGGACGACCAAATCCAACTGCAAATCCATACTCATTGACCGGATCATCCCCAAATTCAAGATAATGCTGATCAAAATGGAAACCGGTTCGGTAAATCCATTTTTGATAAGTTGGCTCGAGGGCACCGCGTAAAGGAAGACGTTCTATCCCAACGGCAAGATGCGGAGTATTTATATACTTCCAGGCGCCTTCAATTTCGCCCCAATCACGGGATGTTTTCGACCAGAATTCCAAGCCGAGATCGAGATTGCCGCGCCATCGTCCGGTTTGATAAGATGTTCCCAATTGCGCACTGAATGGCAGTTCAAAATACATGCTCGATTTTTCATCGTACCAGGCGCCGCGTGAAATTCTACGTCGCAGGTCGGCATCCAATCGAACCGGCAATGATATTATGGAAGCCACCGACCATTGCGGTGTGAGATCGGCAATCATCCCGAGACGCGCCCCATAACCGAACATGGTGCGTCGGATTACCTGCCCGCTGGTGTCGAGTGCATCGTCCTGAAATGCCAATTCCCAGAAATTCTCCAACCTGCCGAAATAGATATCGGCGGAGGCGCCCAAAGCGATGTTTTTTTCCTTTCCCGCGATTATAACTCCCACACGTGAAAGCCCACCATCCCCCTGATTACGTTCGGTAGCGAGGTAACCCGAACCATTTTCATCGTTCGGTAAGGGAGCGAGGAGACGTTTGCGGCGGATGAGGAAATTGTTGTCGGTCAGTGTCTGGTATTGGAATCCCAGTCCCAGGGTATGATAAAGCGGGAACGCCAACGAAGCTCCGGGGAAGTTGAATCCTTCGGTATCATCTTGTGATTGCCGGTCTTTTGAATTTCCGCGGTACAAGCGCATACCGATGGAAAAACGAGTCAGACCGGTATTGAACCATCCCGCCGGATTGGACGAATGCAGATAGATGGAATCGACCTGTGCAATCCCGGCGCCTCCCATCCCAATAGCTTGAGGCGAAACAGCACGAGTGGGATAACCGATGCCGCCGGGGGCGAACAGCGACTCTCCCGGCGTTATATCGACGCCCACGGCAAAAAATGTCAGAATGATTAGCAGGAAACGATAGATCATGGTAAATTGTATTTTGAATAAACGATGCGTAATCTTGGCTTTAATTCATCAGGCGTATCCGCGGAATTACCGTGAAATACTCTTCGGCTCATCGCTCCGATCTCACCTTCCGCCATTACCATAATTCCAAAATTGGAGTCCGGATCTGCCTGCCAGAATCGTGTCAGATTGGTAATGTCGATACGTTGGGGGATCTCGCTCTGATTTAAAGTGTCATAAGCGGATGAACGGACATCGAGGGTTGCTTCATCCGGACTGTCGAACCAATTATTTTTCACCCGATAAACAAGAAGGGCTTTGGCGGGTTCGATGTTGCTCACCTCCTCATCGGGATAATTGGACAACCACAACTCGACACGGTTGATCGTATTAAAGGTATCCACTACTGAGTTGAAATCCCCCCAGAGTAACATCCGACGGACAAATCCTCGTCCGAGAAAAAGTCTTTCCGGTTTAAGCGAGGTACGAGGGGTGAGACCGATGTCGTCCGTGAGATAGGTATTGAATCCAGGGTAAAGTGAAATCGTCGTATCCAGTGTGTAATCGTTACTGAAAATGTAGGTGGCGGAAATGTCCAGTGTTGGAACGACAGTGGAGCTGTTCGAGGCGTGGTGAGCGAAGAAACGTTTCAAGAATCCGGCGTCCGTGTCAGGTCTGATCCGCAGGCTCAAGGTGTCCATCGTGTTCCGATATAACGAATCGATGAACAGAGAGTCATAAGGCAGGTGGATTTCGATTTTCCCGGTGTCCTGTAAAGAGCCGATCAGATTGTCCTCTAATATCTGAGTTTCTGTCAATTCATCATGATAGGTGAGAGAATAATGATCAATGTTATTTTGCACTCGGAAAATATCAGCGTTCCATGGGGTGTAGTCATTCTGATGCAGCGTATCGACAAACCGGTTGTTATACAATGTAAGTGCGGCATAATGCCAGGCGATGGACTGGACAATCACTGTCGTATCAAAATCTAGAGTGGTATCGGCGATAAGTTTCTTCAAGACAGAGGAATCCGCAAGGGGTGAGAATTTGAAAAAACGAAGGAAAATATCGGCGATTAAGGAATTTTGCCTGCCGATATATAAACTGCGGGAAGTGTAATTATTTTTATCCCCCACATTCATGGTGGCGCAACTGTCGAGATAAATAACTGTGTCTTTCAAGACCGCGTGCAGGTCATCACCGACTAGGTTTTTTCCGGTTTCATTGTCATACTGGGCGCAACTCAACCAAAGAGTGAGTAAAAGGAAAAAAATACCGACCGTCCGCCAATTCTGGTTTCCGCCGGTTTTTTCTGTCTTATTTGGCAACCTCGGGCTCCACGAAGTGAAGAGAGATGATTAACGTTTGGTTTCAAATTCAGTATTTGCACAGAACTTGAAAATGTATGTTCCACGCTGGAGGGAATCAAGGAGCCGGAAAAAGGAGCGCTCATTACATCATCATGAGGGGTAGCGTAGGCGTCCCTGCCTGCGAGGAATTCAATCACGAATCGCAAGCACGGAAGGATCGCAAGCACGGAAGGATCGCAAGCACGGAGGCTTACGCTACCCCTCGCAAGCACGGAGGCTTACGCTACCCTGCATGGAATAAAAGGCTACTTTTTCAAGAGAAAATTCAATCTGTATCCGCAACGATCACACTTCCCCTCAGCCGTCAAACCGACCTTCTCCACCTGATAACCGTTTCTTCGCACGATCAGGTTTGAACAACCGGGGCAAAATGTATCACTTCCCTCAGAGGTGAGGAAATTACCGATATAAACATAGCGAAGTCTCTTTTTCGCTTCGTAATAGCATTTTTCGATCTTGATGCTGGAAGTCGGCGGTTCACTCCAACGATTTCGGGGGAAATAACGTGAGAGATGCAAGGGAATGTTCGGATCCAGCGAAGCGATCCAATCCGCCAGCCGCGCTGTGTGATCCGGATTATCCGCCAAACCGCTGACCAGCAAATGAGTCAGTTCGACATGCACATCTATTTCGTGCATGATTTTAATCGAATTCTGAATAACCGCCAGCTTTCCACTGGAGTAACGTTTATAGAGATCGGGATCGATAAACTTCAGATCGACATTCGCGGCGTCGATCAAGGGTAAGAGTTCCCGTAACGGCTTCTCTTCAATATAACCGTTGGTCACCAGCACATTGATCCCGCCTTGATTGCGAACCAAGGGAGCGGCATCCAGAATATACTCGAACCACATTAACGGTTCGGTGTAGGTGTACGCCATGCCGACAGAACCACGCGTCATGGCATAATTCGCCAGTGATTGCGGGGAAAAATAATGTGTCGGTGCCTTTTTTTGCGAAATCTCGCAGTTCTGGCACCAGCGGCAGCGCAGGTTGCAGCCATTCGGTCCGGTAGACCAGATGACACTGCCTGGCATCACATGATAGAGCGGTTTCTTCTCAATCGGATCCGCCGCCAGGGAAACCATTTCACCATAGTTCGAGGCGATCAGCCGTCCCTCACGGACGGTGCGCCCGAGGCATAAACCGGTATCCCCTTCTTTCAGTCGACAATGCACTGGGCACAAATCACAAACGATTCTGTCACCGCTTAGGTGAAAATAAGGCACTGGTACAATTGGCGCCGATGGTCTTTCCTGATGGAATAAGCTCATAGATCGAATCGCTCCGAATGAATCATGGGCGGGACGCCCATGCTACGCTGACATGGGCGGGACGCCCATGCTACCAGAAATAACACCATGCGTAGAAC
>CAZCRQ010000225.1:0-5227 GCA_964501095.1 uncultured bacterium
ATGCCAGGGGGAATCAACTTGGCGACACAGAGCGACATGATCTCTCGAAGGAACCCATGATCTATAACGTAAGCCCTGTCCTCGATGAAAATGCGTATTGAATAGAAGTATTGAAGTTATCCCATGGATGAAGCAAAACGAAAAGAACGGGAAGAATTACGTAAAAAGATCGATCCGAAGATCTTGGAGCGAGTCGCCAAGACTTTGGGCTATCCTATTCCGGAACCTGCAACATCGACAAGCCAGAAAAAACCGAATATATCACCTTTAAAACCTTCTGGTGGAACAGATCAATTATCCGAGTTGAAGCAACGTATCAAAAGGCGTGAGGAAGTGTTAGAAGAGCTAAACAAAGAACCAGTCAAACCTGAGCCGAAAATTGCTTTTATTGTTTATGATCCTTCTCGACTGCAAAGTGCAAAAATGAAAACCTATCTCACGCGTATGAATTTTCACCATTGTGCGCAGGTTGAGGATCTTGAACCATTGATCAGCAATATAAATTCTTATTTAGAAAATGAAGAAATCGATCATATTTGCTTCGGCGTATTTTTGAATAATTATCGTGATTTTTATGAACTTCTCCTTTCAAGTAATTTGACTCAAGTGCGGGAAAAATTACCAGTATTACTTCAATTACCTATTTTTGTTTTCCTACCGGAAAATAAACCGCCATTCCCCTTCCCCTCGGATATCGATCCGAAACAGGCGATCTCGATGCAAATTGATCCGGAGTTCAATCGGAAAAAGGTTTTTAACCTATTTAATCAGACATAACAGAAGTTTGGTTCTTGGCTGTTTTAAGCGGGTAGCTTTAACTATATAACCGCCAGTTCGTCTTTGCGAGCCCGCCATGAAGATTGCTTCACATTGTTCGCCATGACTAACCAGGCGGGCGAAGCAAACAGTGAGGAGCCGAAGAATCTCTGTCGGAAGCTTTTTGTGAGGCTTCATTCAGCATGATAGATATTATATATGAAAATTTTATATAATGTAGAATTGTTCGATTCCGGTGCAATGCATCATCCGGGGTATCATGCTGTCCTGAAGCATCTATACCAGCGCCTGGACTTGGAGAAACTGGATCCATCTACATTCTTAACAGTAAATCGCGATTTGGATGATTATAGAAACTTCTTGGGGACAATTGGGAATCCTCATTTACAAAGGAAAACGATCCATGTCACCGGCACACGGGGTAAAGGTTCGTTTGTCGCCGCTTTGGAAGCGATTCTACTTGCCGCGGGTTATCGTACCGGCGCAACTGTTTCTCCACATCTCGAAGAGGTGCGAGAACGGATCAGGATCGACGGGGAAGATTTGAGCCGCCAGGAGTTTGCTGATTTCTATCACCAGATCATGCCGGCAATCGAGGCAAGGCTGGGAGAGTCGAATTATCGCACTGTGTTTGAGATCATCACCGCCCTGGCGTTTCATGTCTTTGCTAAAAAAGAGGTGGATGCCGCTTTGGTGGAAGTGGGATTGGGCGGGAAACTGGATGCCACCAATGTTGTGGAGCCGGTATTAGCCGCGATTACGCATATCGGGCTCGATCATACGAAAATTCTTGGCGAAACGACCGGAGAGATAGCCGCCGATAAAGCGCAGATAATTAAGCAGAAGGTTCCTGTGGTCATCGCTTTACAACCATCCGATGCCCGGGAAGCAATTGAAAAACGTGCGAGGTTGATGAGTAGTCGACTCTGGCGGTTGGGAAAAGAGGCGATTCTATCCAATATCAGAGTCGATGAATCGGGGACAACCTTTGACCTGACAACCCCATATCGCTCTTATCTTAATATAAAAACTTCCCTCCTTGGGGCGCATCAAGCTGAGAATACCGCTGTGGCGGTAATGGCGGCAGACAGGCTGACTGCGGACGGTATTTTCAAGATCACCTCTGAAGCCGTTCAGGCTGGATTACAGAATGTCAGGTGGTATGGACGGGGAGAAATTCTCCGACGACATCCGATCGTTCTCCTCGACGGTGCCCATACCCCTCAGGGAGCCGCTGCGCTCAACGATCTGCTCGAAAAGTGCTGGAAAGAGACGCCAAGAATCATGATCCTCGGATTCAACCGTGACAAGGATGTTCCCGGCTTTCTAAAATGTTTCCCTAAATCACCAAAACAGGTAATCGCCACTGCGGCTTCCTCACCACGCGCCATGACCCCCGAGGAAGTTGCGGAAGAAGTGAGGAATCATGGATGGGATGCACGCCCCTACGCCGTCAACGAGGCTCTTAGCCGCGCCCTATCGTTGTCAAATCCCGAGGATATGATTATTATTACTGGCAGTCTTTATTTGGTTGGAACGTTGAGAAGCATCTTTCGGGAGAGCAGTGGATTACATCTGCTAAACGAAATGACATCATCAGAGAGTATAGATTCAAACGTGGAGATACAATCATGACAGCGTCCAAATCGGCAACGTCGGGAATTATTATTCTGACAATCTCTGTATCCATATTATTTATTTTATCCGGTTGCGGCGAACCGAATGAATCGGCGGGATTAAATGAATACGACATTCTTGGCGCCATTCATACTCTCGGCTTTCCCCAGGATATTACCTCACTTGGGGACACACTCTTTGTCGCCGAGAATTACCACGGATTGGGCATTTATAATATTGCCAATCCTTCTTCTCCCCTTGAAATCAGCCGTATTATCGATAACACCATTGTTGGGTGGCGTGCGCATCTAGTGGATGTCGCGGCTGGATTCAATGCCATTCTCCTAAATAACTACGCTAATTCAACAAGTTTTGAAATAACGAGTTTATATAAGCTGGATGATTTTACTTCATTTGGTAATAACATCATTTACCCACCCGGAAATAAGCGAAAAATGATCTCCCGGTTCAAACAGGGAATCACCATGCAATTAGTCTGGCAGTCGCTCCTGACAGAAAGAGACATCATAGAAGTGGTGTTTGCCGATCCAACTTTAGATGATGGAATTCAAAAGTGGATTATTTACTATGATTCTCTGGAGGTTGAACAAAATGTTATCGGGTATGTCAGTATTCGAAATACCCACTCGCAAATCTTCCTGCACGGACAGACAGCTACCTGCGTCGACTTTATTGGGGAAGCCGATACTATCGCGGCTGGTTTTGGAGAATTAGGCATTGTCATCTATGACATCACGGGAACAATAACAAACTCCGTTGCAACCCAGTTGGGTTCTGTCGATACTCAGGGAGAAGTCAAGGGCATTGATGTCGCAGGTAACTACATCTATGCCGCTGATGGAATCCAGGGACTCACGATTATCGATATTCACGATGTAAACAATCCGACTGTCGCGGGAAACTGGAAGATACGCGGTCTAGACCACGCATTCGATGTGGTGGTGCAAGACCATTATCTGGCATTGCTCGATGAATATGATGGGGTATTCTTCATGGATGTTTCAAGTCCTGCGGCTCCAGTCTTTGTCTCTCAGTTCGAGGTACGAGGAGTTAAAGCTGCCTGTTTTCTGGCGAGTGACACTGGTAATCAGAAAATCGCCGTCGCCTCGGAGGAATTTGGTGTCTCGATTCTGGGATTGCTCTATTAAAACCTAAAACATTTAACCACAAAGGCTCAAAGACACTAAAGCATAAAGCACAAAAAAAGAATAACTCTTCATGAGGTCATCATGCATGATGGCTGTCATTCTTCACTTCGTTCAGAATGACTATCCAGCGAAGTATTACACGAACTAATCATTGCAAATAATATTGTAAATAATATTAAAATCCCCATGCTCCCTTCCCCTCTCATCGGTATCCGCTCAATCATCTTTGATATGGATGGCACTCTGATCCGCAGCTCCTCCATCGAAATTGAAGCTCTGCAAAATGCGTTCAGTAGATTCTTCCAACGACGAAATTCATCTCCACCAGAAATTGCACCCGAACAAATCATCCGAGGCATTGGTGCGCCATCGGATGAATTCTACCGCTCCCTGCTGCCAGTGGAAGATCAGGGAAATTGGAAGGAATTTCGTGATCTGGTGGCTGAGGAGGAAGCAAAAGGGCTGGAAAAAAAGAGAATCACTTTTCCTGGAACGATTCGCGTTTTAAAGGAGCTGAAACGTCGCGGTTATCGACTGGCGCTGGTCTCCAACTGCAACCGCGAATACCTGGATAAAGTAGTTGAAACACAACACCTGGAAAGATACTTTGATCTTGCCCTGTGTTTGACCGACGGTGTTGGGGAGAGAAAGTCAGATATTTTTAGACATATTATTCAGCAATTTGGAGAAAATAGTATCGTTATTGGAGACCGTTACTATGATGTCGAAGCGGCGCTGGAGAATAACCTGCCCTGTATCGGCACTCTTTATGGGTATGGCGGCAGAAAAGAGCTGGCTGATACTCTGACTTGGGTGGCGGATATACGTGATTTGCTGTACTATTTAAATCCTCTTCAGGAAGCTGTAGAATTTTTGGCGCATACAATTATTAAATGCCGTGACAACAATCGACCGATCGTTGTCGGCATCGATTCCCCGCATCCGGGAATTTCATCTCCGCTGATAAACCTGCTTCTCGATGCCTTGATTGACTTGACCGTCCCTGTTTCTTATCTCTCGCTGGAGCATCATCGCCAGCGAGACATCTCTCTCGATTGCCGAGATCTGCCATCATGGATTAAGGATTCCTATCCCTGGCAGACTCTGGATGAGGATGTTCTCGAAGCGGCAAAGTCAGGCGTGATCGATGCCGCTTTTACCATCACTTCCAGTAAACGCTATGGTCAACTCCATCCTTGCCGGGGACGTCCTGGGAGTGTCGTTATTGTCGACAGCCCGTTTTTATTCTACAAGGAACGGTCATCATTGTTCGATCTATGTGTCTATCTCAAAACAACGCCAGGTTCAATCGCCAGACATTGGAATCGGATTTCCGACTCAATTACCGACGATTTTCCCCCTGCCCTCCCGCCTGCCTGGTTCTACTATATAAAAAACGAACATCCGGAGAAACACGCTGATTTTATTCTCAACCACAATCAATTTGAGAAAGGAAAATTACTTGCTATTCTATAACTCTTATTGACCACAAAGCGACTGTGTTTAAAGTCAAGACACAAAGATACAAGGACACGAAGGCTATTTTTGTGCCTTGTATGTTACTGTTGTCTTGCTTGTATGTTACTGTTGTCTTGCTTGTATGTTACTGTTGTCTTGCTTCATTGAGATAGGATTGGCTTCCCCAAGTCCCCGAAGCCGTAGGC
>CAZCRQ010000226.1:0-5181 GCA_964501095.1 uncultured bacterium
TACCAGAGCCGATAGCTGAAGTTCCATCCCACGTAAAAGTCTTTAAAATCCTTAACTTCCGCAACCTGAGCAAGTGGGGCGGATGTTTTACGCCATTCGTAACCAACCACCGGACCCCCATCGATCTCAGCAAAGAGGGTGCCGTTGAGAGAAACTTCTAGCAGTTGCTGGTAATGTTGGCGTCCACGATGGAACTTGTCCACGATCAGCGGTAAGTCGGAGGTATAGCTGCGATGACGGATGCGGTGAAAGGTGTCTATTTTCCAAGGTTGGTTGAGAAAAGCCGGAGTGTTCCAAGAGAATCCGTATTCAAACAACTCTTCAATGTAATCGCCATTGCCGTACTCGGCGTCGATCGACGGGTCTAGAGCTGAAAGATTGCTGGAAGCATTATAACCAGTATTATCCGCCCAACGTTTCCGCATATCCAGGTTCAGGGAGAGCGATTTCAAAACATCCAACCGCGCATTTAATCGAATGCCGCTGCCTTCGTTGTCATATTCGGTAAATCGCGGGTTGTAGTAAACCTGAAATCCTTCATAACGCGCTTCTATCCGCCATATACTCTTGCTGATATACCGCAAACCGATGGATCCAAGGTGATAAGCATATTCAGTAGGCGCCACACGGCTGAAATCGCGATCATAATAATCACGCAGGTACTGATTGGGGATAAAGTAATAGCTGGCGACAATATCAGCCTGCTTAGTTAGATCCTGGGTCAGGAAGAGTGAATGGCTGACGCGGTCGTTATAACTGTTCAATGCGTGGGAACGGTAAACTATTGTATAATAGAGACGAGTTTTACGGTTTTGAAGACTTGGCGATGTGAGGGCGATGTTAAATCCATAATCTTGAATAAGGTCGTCATAAGCAGGCGGTGAGGTTATCCACCCGAGAGCGCCCACTTTATACCGGTCAAGATCACTTTCCGAAAGATTCAGCACATTATCGTTATAGAAAACCGAATAGCGCATTTCGCAGTGAAGGTCTTTTTTTACCGACCAGGGGCGGGCATTTATGTAGGAGTACGGTAATAAGAGAAGAAAAGAAGCGATGTAAAAGATGAAGTGATTATGCATGATTTTATATAATTTCATATATGGGTGCCCGGCACTACTTGTTGTGCAGGGTGAGTATTCCAAGTGCACCCACTTGGAGTTGGTAAAACAGACGAAAAAATTGTTCATTTAACCTTTAAATCCAAGTGCTTTTTCGGAATATAAAAGCGTAAAATCACTTGCCGTTGGTTTTCCGGCAGGGCAAAACCATAGCGATGATGTCCTTTCGGGACTTCAATATAGAGAGTCTCCCCACGTGATGGCAGCAATCCTGGATGATCTAAAATTATCGAAGTCTGCGAATTTTTCGCCGCCAAATAATATGTATTCTTTAAATTCCCGTCTTCATACGCCGCAATGGGGAATTTGATCGTCCCACGCATGGTGTCATCCATCATTACCCGGGCGATGATCTTTAACGTCGTGGGACCATTCACTTCCACCGATAATAAACCATCCGAATCAACCCGATAATAGATGGAGACATTTTCACGAGTAGATACATCAACAGACTCCTTATATTTTACAGGGGCATAGAAAACATAATCTTCATATTTGGTGAATTCTTCCCTAAGACGCTGTACGCGAAAATAAACATCTTTTCCCGCATCTTTGCCCAATCTAACTGTAAGTTTCATTGCTCCAGGTTGAACCTCAAGTTCTATCTTTCGACTCTCACCGATTTTCGTATTACTCCCTGTCGCAGTTATCTTCTTGCTGGGTTTTGTCGCTCGACTATACAATGTTCCAATTTCATCATCGATCCCAAGTCGAAAGGTGTATATCTCTTCTTTTTTCTTGGATTTACCAAAATCCATGCGTGTGTACACCCGATATTTTCCCGGTGAAGAGATATCGTAATACATCGATTTCCCGGCGCTGAGGCGATAGTAAGTCCTGGCTTTATCGGTGATGAGTAGGCTGGTTTTTTTACCTCCCTCAGGTTTTAAGGTTACCCATTGTCCTGCAATCAAAGGATGGGTGAACAAAACGCCGAGTAGAATAAAAACGCCCGTTGGGATAAGACGGGATACAGAATCTGAAATCTTCTGCCTCTTCATATTAACGTATCCGGATCTACGCCTTCTCGATCAAGGCGTTGTGTACGGCGATCAAAGATGAGTACAATGAACAGAGTTGCAAGCACCAGGAGTAATGCCACCGAGGTAACAATAAGATTATACCTCTCCTGGATGAACAGATTCCCTTCGCCCGGTTTAGGTAAATTCAGGGGAGTTTTCGGCAAACCGAAAGTATCTGCAAGCTTGTTTGTATCATAGATGTGGAGAATCGATATCCCTTTTTCCCCCAAGAGATGAAGCACTCCTCGTCTGGGATAGTTTAACAAAGGCAATCGTTTGATCAACCCTGCCGGAAGAAGTTCACCGTTACTTGCATGTCCGATGGATGCCAATCCCCCTCCGATGTTGACATATAGTTTTAAAGGCGCACCTCCAGTATATTCTTCAATCACTCTGATCCGTTCCTCGACACTTTCATCAAGATTCGATACTTCAATGAGATAGACATCATTTCGTTGAGTGGATAATCGTATCAATTCACGTCCTTCCGGCGACAAACGGCGCCCTAAATCTTCTCCGCCGCCGAAAGATGCCGCTATTGATCGGTAATGGAGCAATCCACGGTTCATTAAGGTATGCTCCATATCCAGCCAGGTGAAATAAGGATCATTGGCTCCCCAAGAGGAAGCTCCGACCGAGGTTATCACGATCGGTTTCAATTTCATCACTTCACAAGCGGCATAAAACGCCAGGTTCATTCCGGGAAGGGAACCCGTCATCCCCGCCACGACATAATCATCTTCGACAAGTCCGGCTTCTTTGAAATACGAAATGAAAACTGCCGCCATATTGGGATTCAAGGCTGTCCACTTATCGCTCATATCACCAATATCGGTGGTTATCTGGGTATATTGCTGTCCGATCAATGCCGTCAGATTGGGATCATTGATCTGGTCGGGAAAAACTCCACGTGCGTATTGAGTCTGGCGCAGCGTATCCATTGCCGCTTTCATCCAGTTGGCGGCGGCGAGTTTTTCCTCATAATATGGAGCGCGGACAAAGATATGTGATGTTTCCACCCAGTAGTAAGAGATGATTGAGACGACAAAGAGGATCATCAAAGTCCGTGTGGAACGCATCGAAGGTCGGAATTTCCTAGGCAAGGATTTTTCCTCCTCCAAAGAGAATTACGGCGAGACGAACTACCACCGAAGCGATTGTGACTGCCGCAATCGTACGTAATACACCCTGACGCTCCATCCAGTTGGCAATTAACCCGGGGATAATATAACCGATTGCCTGCATACGAATATCGATCAACTCATAAATGTCAGTGGCGAATACATTCTTTAACAAGTAGCCAAAGATAAAACCGAGCAAAATCGATACCACCAGTCGTCGACGACCGTAGATAAAGATAAAATTCGAAATGAGGTGAACGCTGAAGTATGTAGCGAAGGTGACAATCAACGTTCCCGCCAGCATCCAGATATTATGTAGTTGAAGAGCGATATAGCCTGGAACCACGATTCCGCCGGCGGAAACTCCGAAAATTTCGGCGAAAATCAGGCTGAAAGCGACTCCCAAACCCACCGCGACATCAATCATGACCAGCTTCCCTTTGTCGTGCGCGGAACAATTCCGCGACTGCTAACCCACCATGACCTGCATTACCCATCGCAAAAACAAGAGCTTCATCTTCCACCACGCTCCAAATCGCTTCCCAAGCACTCTCCGGATTCACTTGCCCGATGCGCCGTACCTTGACTGCTGGAATGCCCACTCGTCGCAGATGCTGATCGAGCATCTCGGTACTTTCCCCCATCGAGACCAAAACATCGAATTTCATGTATCTTGCCATCATCTCGACCAGTTGAATGCTTCGGTCGAAACGATCTGCGCGTGTATTTAACAGAATGATCGAGCGTCCCTTGTCCGGGAAGAGTTCCCAGGCTCGTTCCCAGGCTAGAAGTGTCGATTCCGGGTCGTTGGCGGCGAGGGCGTTAAGAAATAATAGCTGACGACCGCCTTCATTCGACACTCGATACATCTTCAAAGCCCCAGGATCCGGGTGACTGTTGATCATCCCTTCCAGGGCTTTGTCACGGGGAACTCCGATTGATTCACAAACCTTCAACGCCAATGCCACATTACTGCGATGCTCTATATGACGAAACCGACGTAGACTCTCACCTGGCACTTCTTTCGCTGTCACTACGACAAATTTTGAATTTGTCTCTTCCGCTCGTTTTCTCATAATCTCGAGTAAATGTGGTCTATCCTCGGCGGTGAATATAGTATTATTCACTGGAATACTGTTCGCCAGGGAATTGGCGATGTTCTCCAAACTGGGTCCCATTTCTCGAACGTGATCCATACGGGCATTGGTTATAACGCCGTGAGTCGAACAAACAAACTGATGCTCACATATCCATTGATACTGGGGAAGAACTGCCATGCACTCGATGACGATGGCTTGAGGTTTGCGCTTCACAAAAAGCCTGAACACCTTGATCTGTTCGATGATATTGACTGGGTGTAGACGTATTATAGGTATCTCCAATCCATTTTCATCGATGATCCTGGGGAGAGTGCCGGTGACTTTAGCGAGTGTTTTTATTCCACCAGCACGTAAGCCGGCAGCGATGAGACGAGTTACTGAACTTTTCCCGCGGGTTCCATTTACATGAACCCTGATCGGGATTGAAGCTACACGTTGGCGGTGCAGGGTAAACTCGTATACTCCAAACCCGAGGAGCACCGCCGTGAGCAGGACAATTACAAGCATAGTCGAATGCGTCCGATACTTTGGAATACTAAAGCGTCACGGCGAACGGAACACAAATATAGCATATCTTTCAGATAAAGCAAATAGCTAGAAGGAAGTTCTACCCCACTGGAGAAAACGGAGAGTTCCGGGCTACGAGACCATATTACCAGGCTCCAAGACTATATCAACAACGAGAGTATTGAGTTGCCTTGCCCATGATAAGCTTGATCTTAGTAGTTTATGCCATAATGATATGACGACATTGAATCAGAGGAGGGGTAGCGTAGGCGTCCCTGCCTGCGAGGGGTAGCGTAGGCGTCCCCGCCTG
>CAZCRQ010000227.1:0-5162 GCA_964501095.1 uncultured bacterium
CAAGTTTTAGTATCTAAATCATAATTTTCATGTTTTTTCTGGCGGAAAATAACTCTGGTTCCTTATTACTCTTGTGCCTTCTTCATTTGGTTCTGGCTCGTCCAGGTTAGGATATCTCCCCTCAAAACAACTGAAAACGACTCCACTCTCGACATCAATAAACCGGTGCAACTTCACCAAATGACAATAGTATATTCTAAACCGAGAAGATGGCGCCAGCTATCCTCGGGTGACACTTGACTCTATAGCTTTCTGTCGGTCGAGGATAGCTGACAGCATAAATATTACGTCAGCCGAGAACGGCTAACGGTGCCCTAATTTTCGAGAATGACCCTTTTATAAGGAAATCGAGGATGATATGTACCCCATATTGATCGATTTTGGTCTGTTCAAGCTGCATACTTACGGTTTGACAATGTTTCTCGCTTTTGCCATTGGCATCATCATTGCGGCAAAACGGGGGAAGAAGAGGGGAATCGCCGATAATGTCATCCTTGATATCTCGACCGCAACGATCATCTCCGGCATCCTGGGGGGACGCATCCTTTATATTATCACACACTTGGAGGAATTTCGTGGACATTGGCTGGACATGATCAGTCCGATTCAATCTGACGGTACAATTGGAATCGCCGGCTTGGTTTTGCTGGGGGGCGTCATTCTTGCCATCGCGACTATTATCTTCATAGCTTGGCTGAAAAGTGTTCCGATCCTGAAATTATTGGATGTACTGGCACCCTCACTCGCTTTGGGAATCGCCATCGGCAGGATTGGATGTTTTTTTAACGGTTGTTGTTTTGGTCTGCCGACAGATTTACCTTGGGGCGTAGTTTTCCCGGAAGGATGCCTCGCATACGGAGTGATGGGAGAGACACGCCTGCATCCGACTCAATTATATGCAGTCCTCTATAACCTTTTTTTGTTTGTATTGCTCTTGCGATCGGAAAAACGATTTTACAGGTTCGACGGCTTTACCACATTTTTATTCTTTTTCGTATACGGATTTTTCCGTTTCCTCAATGAGACACTCCGCTGGCAGGAGGAGAGTATGCGTCTGATTGTCTGGAAAAATGGCTTCCTTACGATCAGCCAGGTTGTCTCGCTGGGGATGTTCGTCTTGGGAATAATTGGTTTTATTGTTGCACGCAGATATTCAATATCACATAAAAGGAGTACAACATGAAAATCAGATGGTGTATGTTTCACCTTCTGTTCGTAAGCCTGATTTTGCTTGGAAATCCTCTTCAGGGGCAAAATCTGAACGATTTGAATGAAGAATTACCTGATTCAATACAAACTCTTCCACCAATGCGGGACGCTGCAATTCAGGAGCGTTTGGATCTTTATGAATCGATCACGCGAAATGTGAACCTCTTTGGAACACTCTATCGCGAAGTCAGCATGAATTATGTCGACCAGATAAATCCGGAATCATTCATCCGCGCCGGCATCGATGGGATGCTGAGCACTCTTGATCCCTATACGGAATTCTACGATCAGGAAGAGACCGATGAATTGAAGATCATGACGCAGGGAAAATATGGTGGAATCGGCATTCAGATCGGCTTGCGTGGTCCGGAACGGCAATTGACCATCATCGCTCCCATTGAAGGTACTCCCGGCTGGCGGCTGGGTCTGCGTCCCGGGGATAAAATAATTCAGATCGATGGTGAATCTACTTACGGTTTCACGACCTCCGACGCTGCCAAACGGATGCGTGGCACTCCTGGAGATACGGTGAGGATTACCATTCAACGCTATGGTGTCGATGAGCCTCTGGAATTCGCGATAAAACGGGAGATCATCAATGTCAATCTGATCAGCTATTCCGATATGATTGAACCGGGGATAGGATTCCTCCGTCTTACCCGTTTCGACCGTTCCGCAGGTACGCAGGTGCGCGAAGCAATAGAAGGACTCAAAGCAAAGGGATTACATGCGTTGATTTTAGACCTGCGCGGCAATCCGGGCGGTTTGCTTCCCGAGGCGGTCAGCGTGGCGGAAAACCTGCTGCCCAAAGGCAGCTTGGTTGTTTCCACCCGAGGCAGAGTGGAGAGTTCAACCAAGGAATTCTTCACCAATCGTGATCCTGCCATTCCTCCGGAAATACCGTTGATAGTTTTGACCAATCAGGGTTCAGCCTCGGCGAGTGAAATCGTCGCCGGAGCAGTCCAGGATCACGATCGAGGAGTCATTGTCGGTAAACAGACCTTTGGAAAAGGTTTGGTGCAATCAGTCATCGATTTCAATCCACCACGTCGCGGTTCAAAGGATTCCGGAGGCTCCGCTCTGAAAATCACTACAGCGAAATACTACACCCCTTCCGGAAGGTTGATCCAAAAAGCGGATTACTTCAATGAAAATGAATCGATTATTGGACACACAATCGAGCCGGAAGAGGTGGATTCCCTCTATTATACCGATGGTGGACGGCGGGTTCATGCTCATGGCGGCATTCAACCTGATTTCGATATTGAAGTGGAGGAACTCGGAAAAGCGACTTTGGAAATCTGGCGACAGGGGAAATTCTTCGATTTCATCGGAGAGTATTACGGCACACATACTGACCTGACATCGTACGAGATTACCGACGAGATTTACCACGCCTTCCTGGATTATCTGCAGGAAACAGGCTTTTCTTTCCAGACGGAAACTCAATTAGCCCTGGCACGTATTCGTCAACAAGCGGAAGAGCAGCATTTTTCTGCGGAATTCTTTAAGGAACTGGAGGATTTGGAGAAGATTGCAGAAACAGAGCGAGTCGCTATGCTGGCGCACGATGAATCTCAGATACGTGAGCGACTGCGCCTGGAGTTGGCATCGTCGGTTGGCGGCGGTGCTGCACGAGTGGAGGCAAGCTTTAGTTTTGATTCCCAGGTACAGAGGGCATTGGAAATTCTGCGGGAAAGCAGCACTTATTACGCCGCCCTGACTCCAGCGACCCTCGGAGAGTGATAAATTGTTCAACGACTACTGCTGATATATCACTTTAAACCTTCACCATAGTTAAGCGTCCAAGAGATGAGTGGGGAAATGAAAACATTCAAATTCAATGATTCAGGCGTTCTTCCTCCGTAGATAAAGCTGAAATGTCCGTAAAGACTGGATGAATGCCTGTTCATGACTCAAGAACCAACCAAGCTAAAACCTGATTTGGAAGAATGGAAAACCCTGCTCGAGAACGATCGGGAGGCAGCGTTCATCCAACTGATACAGAATCACCAGGATGAGATTTTCGATCTTTGCGTGAGAATATGTGGGAATCGAAGCGAAGCAGAGGATCTAACCCAGGAAACCTTTATTAAAGCTTATGAAAACCTGCCGAATTTTCGTTTGGAAGCAAATCCCCGCACTTGGCTCTATCGTATTGCCATCAACACATCAATCAGCTTGCTTCGGCGCTGGAAACGCTGGCGTATGCAGCGGGGCGGGGAAGATGATTTGTTTCCGGAAATGGATGAACTCTCCATCCCCTCCAATGAGGATCGATTGATTCAGCAAGATTTAGCCAGCCATGCACATCAGGCTCTGAAGAGATTACCTCTCCGACAAAGAACTGCAGTAACCCTGGTTGTCATCAAGGAACTCTCTTATTCAGAGGCAGCAGCGGCGATGGGCATTTCAATCGGCGGAGTGAAAGCGTCAGTACATTTTGGTATCAGGAAATTACGACAGATATTGCAGGAGTGATGATGATCAGTGAATCGAACAATAATCAAGCGTTTGATGCTTATAAGCGTCAATATTTTCGATCATCGACTGATTCAACGGATTTCATACTTCAAGTGAAGAAGAAAATTTCTCATCGCCGACACAGGCGGGCGGTTCGTGCCACCATCTCACTGGCACTGCTGTCGGTTCTTGGAGTGTTTGTCATCCTGCAAAAAAGTCAAAACCTCGATATTATATGGCAGCAGGAAAGCCTGCTGGCACATGCTGATATGCTCTATTACACCAATCACGATCTCACTGATTACTCGATCAATCCCGCCGATCTTGATTCGATTGCTTCATATACTTTAGAGTCGGAAACTGCATCCATCTATTATCAACTGGATCAAGAGACAAAAGATAACTACACGATGCTGGTCGAGTTGGATGATCCCAGCCTGGAAAAATTCTTTCAGGAATTACGTGAAATAGAAGTTTTCAGCCGGTCGATGAAGCCAGATAATGCTTCTCAGGAGATTTCCCGTCAAATCAGCAGTCGAAAAAAAGCATTAGTGTAAACAGTTTCCGAGGATAGAATCATGAAACGTACATTTTACAATGTTCTATTCGGTATTTTTCTCCTGAGTTTTTCCACCGCCTCCTGTCAACCGCCAGAACGGCAGGAGAATATTCGCCAGCGCATTCAGACGATTAAAGTTCTGAGATTGACCGAAATTCTTGAATTGACCGAGGAACAATCCATCCGGTTCTTCCCTCGTTACAAAGAATATGAAGAGAGTCTGATCAAGCTGGAAGAAGAGCAGAACCTGGTGTTAGATGAGATGGAACTGCGGGCGGCAAATACTACTGACACTACCGAGCTGAAAAAAGTGATAGAGCGGTATAAAGAGATCGAGAAAGAGAAGTTGAAGCTGCGCACTGGTTTGGCTGAGAAATTCGCTGATCTGTTATCTCAGACGCAGATCGCACGTCTGATTATCTTTGAATATCGTTTCCCGCAGCGGATGCGAGAGTTGATCGAAGAATATCATGGGGAAATGCGTGGAAAACCGGGACCGCATCCTGGTCCGAAAGGTCCACGGTGGTGGGATGATTAAAATTTGAAGTAGACCAATGGAAAACAGAAAAAAGAGAGAGATACTGTTATTTCTACAAAGTGGGCTGTTCGAGAATGGAAAAATCTCATTGGGTGCCCTGGACTACTTGTTGTGCAGGAAATATGAACTGACAGTATAATCACCCTGCACAACAAGTAGTGCAGGGCACCCTTCGAGAAACCACAATCATGAATCGCAAGCACGGAGGCTTACGCTACCCCTCACGCAACTTTCGCAAGCATGGAGGTTTACGCTATCTCGCGTAGCACGGGCGTCCCGTCCGCGGTTTCATCCGTGATTCCATTGGCGAGACGCCAATGCTACGTATCACAAGAGCATCGCAAGCACGGAGGCTTACGCTACCTTTCTTTCAAGTCCCTTCATGCCATTCGG
>CAZCRQ010000228.1:0-5145 GCA_964501095.1 uncultured bacterium
GCCCATGCTACGTTTCCACAAATTTGCTCAATGTTGGTCAGGGAACTATCTTAGCGGATAATAAAAATTACCCCCTGGAATTGTTCATGTATCAACGAGAAACCGATCGACTCACCCAAATCGCGGATGGATTTATCATATTCGCGGTTGCCTTTTCCCTCACCTTCGGAGCCGGTAATCTGACCAAAACACCTGGGATGGGACCGGGCGACGCTGCCGGCTGGGCAGCCGGAGTGGTTGGTGCCGGATTCGGAAAAAATTCAGTTTTCGCGCCGCTGTTTCGTGAATTTCTAAGGATTCCCGCCCTTTTAGGTACACCACTGACTATCGCACCACGATTGAACTTCTTCACGCTTCTCGGACATTCCCTTTTCGCTGGTTTCACTGCGCTCTTCTTTATGACACTGTTTCATAAATGGCAGGTCTGGGGCGCCGCCTCTGTTGGCGCTCTGGCAGGGACATTGGTCGGAATTTCCCGAATGGGCTGGGCATCCGGGTTGATTGTCAATCCCGCTCCCTGGGCACTGGCGATCACTGCCGCCGCCTGTTTTCTACTCACTGTCGAATCATCTGAAAATCATGAGGCAAGAGAAAAAACAGATTCCAAAGTCCTCCTCGCCTTCTGGTTACTTGGAACCGCAGTTGCCCTCTCCCTCCAAATTCTCTTGATCCTCCCGGCGATTCTTGTCCTGTCTTGGAAAAAATGGATGAACCTAGTCACTCATTATCGTTTCATAGCACTTATTTTGGGAATAGCACCTTTAGCCGTGTATATGCTTCCACCAGGGGATATTTTGCACCCAGTAGCGGGAATGTTGTCAGCTCCGGCGGGAATTATAGAAGCCAGGGGAGTGAAACTGGCCGGTTGGGCAGCGCTCTGGGCAATGACTCCAGCCGCTTTGCCCTTGGCGATTATTGGGCTACTCTCGCGAATACTCCGAAACAACCTTTGGCAGATCCTCGCTCTGTTTCTTCTCCTGCTTGGTATTTTCGCCGGAGGTTTGATCGGAGGTGAAACCGCGGAATTTGCCGCGATCATGGCATCGGCTGTCGTCACTGGATTGATGATACTGGGCGTTGTATATATTCTCAATCTTCTCCCAGGCGGTTATGCCATGCTGCTGTGGTTGATCGTTCCCGCGATTTGGATTGTGCAGGGACCAAAAGTCGACCGTTCCGATGAACAGCTCTGGCCTACGCATACCCGCAATGTGCTGAGAACAGTTCGTTTCGAGTCGCTGGTGCTCTCCACTGACGAGATGCTGATCAACACTCCTTATGCCTTCATGCGTAAAGCGCACAATCAGCGTCCCGACCTAATGGTGATTGATCCCCTGAGGCTAAACAATCCCGATTATCTCCGCTGGATGGAAAAGGAGTATTTCAAACGTCTCGAAGCGGAGAGAGCCTCTTTTGAAAAACTAAAAGCATTATGTTCTATGCCTGGAGCAGATAAAGATTCCCTGCGTGAGGCTAAGAGAATCTTCTTGACCGATTTAGTTAGACATGAACTCGACTATAAAGGAGTCCTGGTTTCGCCGACATACATGCCGCCGATGCCGGATTTAGTCACCATTCCCGAGGGATTACTGATCCGGATTCAACACACCGAGAATGCACTTCCCTATCACTTTGCCGGTTTGGAGATGGAGCCGATATATCAGAAAAAGGGTGCGAATTCATTAAGGCAGAAGTTGGTAGCCCAATACCCGATGATGTTCGCCGCCCGAGGCGATTGGATGCTTGATAAACATTATACCGCTGAGGGGATGGATTATATCCGTTGGGCGCTGCAGATCGATCCGGATTATATTCCGGCGAAATTGGTCGCCAAAGAATATGGCATCCGGGGTGAACCTTTGAGGTTGGGGAAATAAGGAGCATCGATGAACTTGGAATTATTGACCCAAAATGTGATTAGAATAGCCGAAAAAGCCGGAAAATATCTTCTCCAGGAGCGTGGCTCGGTAACGGTAGAGGAGATTGGTGTAAAAGGTCAGGGCGATTTTGTCTCACGGATCGATCATAGCAGCGAGGAATTGATTCGTACGGAATTGCTCCGTTTGCTGCCGGAAAGCGTGGTTATGGCTGAGGAGGACAGTCCGGACGCCTGCGGTGATCGATGGCGGTGGATTGTCGATCCGCTTGACGGCACCCTGAACTACCTGCAAGGTTTACCCATTTATGCAGTTTCCATCGCTTTGGAGGATCGAACATCGACTCTAAAAAGCTGGGGGGAGATCAGCTTGGGAGTGATTCATCTCCCCTCCCTGGGTCTGACTTACGATGCCTGGCGTAACGGTGGAGCACGTAAAAACGGCAATGCAATCACCGTACGAAAGAATAACGATCTGAAGCGAGTCGTGACCGCGACTGGTTTTCCGTTCAGAAACCGGGATATACTGGACAAATACCTTCGAGTATTTGGGGAGATTTTTCTCAAGACCGCTAATATCAGACGTATCGGCTCGGCGGCAGCAGATCTTGCCTGGGTAGCGGAAGGCGTCTTCGACGGCTTTTGGGAGACTAATCTCCACCCCTGGGATGTGGCGGCGGGAGAGATTCTCATCGAAGAGGCGGGGGGTTTGATTACAGATTTTTGGGGACAGCCTGTTTTAGAAACCTGCTGGGTCGTCTGCGGCAACAAGCTGGCTTATCAGGCGCTGCGGGAGGTGATTGGAACCGTGTTTTGAAAAGTAGCACGGGCGTCCCGCCCGTGACTGCAATGCAGCCAGGCTGTCCGAGAATGGGAAAACCTCCTGAAATATTAGACATTATTTACAAGAGTCACTATAAATTGAATGAGTTCAAATTAAAACGTCTCCTGGTACTCGGTCTCGATGGTTTTCCCTTCAGCCTGATCGAGGAGCGTCAGAGACTACGACCGGATTCGATTTGGCATCGACTTTTAAAAGAAGGAAAGCTGATCCGTATCAATTCGAGCCGTCCGGAAGTATCCTCAGTCGCCTGGGCAAGCTATTTGACCGGTAGAAATCCTGGCGAGCATGGATTGTTTGGTTTTGTCGACAGGTCTTGGAATCCATTTCGTCTTTATTTCCCGAACGGCGCACATATTCGTCGAAAAACACTTCCCGAACTGGTGCATGAATCAGGCGGGACAGTTGTCTCGATAAATGTTCCGACAACCTACCCGCCAAAACCGCTGCGTGGTTTGATCATCGGCGGATTTCTCGGACTCTTTCTGGAAAAGAATGTCCATCCTGTCATTTGGATCGACCGGCTGCGGCGATTGAATTATATCATCGATGTCGACCCGAAATTCGCCTACCAAGATAAAAATCACTTCCTAAAATTGCTTTTTCAGGCAGTGGATGCACGTACCAAAGCCGCCAGGGAGGCAATTCATGAATTCGACTGGACTCTCTTTCAACTCCACATCATGGAAACCGATAGGTTATTCCACTTCTTCTGGGATTTGCCGGAATTCAGCGAGCAATTTCATAAATTACTCGATAAAGTGGATGATGCGGTGGAGGAATTTGCTGCGATTGCCGAAAATAAGGGCGCTGAGTTGGTGATACTATCCGACCACGGTTTTACTAAAATCCGTAAGATATGTTTCATCAATTATTATCTACAACAACACGGATATTTAGCATATACTAATCCCAATCATCGTGGTATTGATAATATCTCCTCCGTCACTCGGGCTTACGCCTTGCCGCCGGGGAGGATTTTTCTCGCGGTAAAGGGACGAGAACCCTTTGGATCCATCGCCGCTGGGCAGGATTATTATCGTGAACGGGATATTTTGATGGATCTGCTGAATCAATTGCACGATTCCGGGGACAGCGAGAAGGTTTTCTGCGAAATTCTTCCCCGTGAGGAGGTCTATCAAGGTCCTTATGTCGATCAGGCGGCGGACATTCTCGCCTTTCCTCAGGAGGGTATCGACTTGAAAGCAGACTTCAATTCCGACCGTCTTTTCGAAACACCAAATGTACTGGTCGGCACTCATACTTATAATAATGCTTTTTTCTATGTGCGCCGTCAACCGCCGTCATGGAAGCATGATGAGTATACAATCGCTGAGGTTGGTCGTTTTGTGGCGGATCTATTGGGTGTTAAAAACGCCTAACCGCCAAGATGCGAAAACCTTTCACCGCAAAGACGCCAAGGCGCAAAGGATACTGAATCTTTAAAAGCATCAATGCCTTAATGAGCATCAATCCTTAAAGAGCATCAATCCTGTTTTATTTCTCTCGGTTCTTGATTTTGCCATCACATCCTTTTTATCGTTACCACAACAAAGGAGAAGACAATGGACATGCGCGAGATCATGCAGAGCACCGGTCTCTGCAAAGGACTTGATGATAATCATATCGACGCTCTGATAAAATTGCTCAAGGTGATCGAATATCCTCCCAATGCAATCATCATCCCGGAAGACAATCATTCACGGGATCTCTATGTAATCGCTTCTGGAAAAGTCTCGGTGATTGCGAATGTACCATTTGAGGAAGGTCAGGTGGAAATCGCAGAGAGCCTTCGCGTCGGTCAAGTCTTCGGTGACGTTGCCTTCGTAGATGGTTATCCGCGCAGCGCTACCGTTAAAACACAAATTAAAACCACGGTTTTTCAAATCACTTACGAACCATTGGTGGAATTGATGAATCGAGAAGCTCAGTTTGGCTATATTTTCATGAGCAACATCGCAAATTTACTCGCCTCGAAAATTCGTAACACCACCCTCGCTTTGCGCAATCTAATGCTATGAAGAGGATGCCTGAAATCTTCATTTGCCACGCCGCCATCTAAGAAGACGCTCAGAGGCTTCTTCGGTAGCTTTGAGAATGAGTTTGAGCGAGAACGGTTTTTCAAAGTAATCATCAAAACCCACCTGCCGCGCTTCAACCAATTGAAAAACCGAGGAGTATCCAGTCATGGCAAAGAGGATCGCCGTATGATTGTCTTTACGGATAGTACGACATAGTTCCAATCCATTCATTCCGGGAAGTTGGATATCAATGAAGAAAATCTGGTAATTTTCATCTTTCAAAACTTCCAATGCCTTTTCAGCCGTCTCTACACTTTTGACTTTATATCCCTCGCCGGAAAATATCCTTATTAAAAGATCGCGAATGCTCTCTTCATCATCAACAATCAAGATGTTAATTTCCACAA
>CAZCRQ010000229.1:0-5137 GCA_964501095.1 uncultured bacterium
ACGTTTAGAATAGTGATGCTCCGGGCTCTCTTTGGGAATAGTTAAGTAGGTCGGGATCGCTGAATCCGACATTTTTAGGATTGGGAATCTTTTGGTGTCAGCCGAGGACGGCTGACCCCACCATGAGTCGGGATTGTTTTTTGGTCGGATTCGGCGACCCCGACCTACACTGTTGACACCAAAACAACAAAAATCACCACAGATTCAGATACACTTTTCAACTTATTAACCGTTCCATCGCCTGTTGAATCATCCGGTAAGTCTTCAGATACATTTCCACACTTCCCCCAAAGGGATCGGCAATAACCGGAGATTCATTATCCAGCAACAAGCCTAACCTCACAATTTTAGAACGAGCGGTGGGGAATTCATGCAGCACCTCCAGACGATTATTTTCATCGAAGGTGAAGATCAAGTCGGCATTGCTCACTAGTGAAGCATCCAAGCGCTTCGAGCGGTGAGTGGAGAGATCAATTCCCAAGCGTTTTGCCGCTTCAATCGCTTCCGGAACACTGGGGCGATTATCATATTGGTAGGTTCCGGCGGAGATGATGGTTTTCGATGAGGCGAATAACTTTTCCGCATAATAATGGGCAAAAGGACTGCGGCAGATGTTCCCTTTGCAGACAAACAACAGGATTTTCGCCTTTTTCACTCGTTCAATAATCTTTGACACATAAAATCTACGAATTCCTGGAATTCTGAAGAGGTGTAAATGGAGCAGGCGAATTCCTTCAGCCGCTAGCTTTCTCAATTCAATCAGTTCCATGATGCCCGGTAAGGGATCATCGAGGACAAAAGTGTCGCTTCGTTCACGCAGCATCAGTAGGTGACGGATTTCCAGGGCGACTTTCCAGAGCGGAAGTGTCGCCAGAGTTGGATCTGATTTATCTGCCTTGAAGTTCTGCCACTGCCAGCGGAGATCGTTCAGCAGGTTGCGACAGTAAATGTTTATGCGATAATTCTGGGGAAAAGTGCGTTTTCCCTCGACAAGTAATTGAAAGAGGTACCAGGGGAAATCGACACCGGCGGCGACCGGCAGCGGCAGCGAGCCCCAGAAACGCGCATTGATCTCGATGAACACCCATCTGCCGGTTGCGAGATTGTGCTTGTATTCAATCATGGCGACGCCGGTATAGTTCATCGCTTTCACCAAGGTCTTGGAGGCGTCGAGCATCCCCTGGTGCAGCGGGACGCTCTTCCGGTAAGAGCTGCCTCCGCCCAGCAATGGTTCATGTACCCGTTCATGCTGAAAGGCAACTAAAATTTCTCCCTGATCGGCGAGCAGCTCAATTCCAATCCCTTTTCCGAGGACATTCTCCTGAACTGTCACTTCACCATCCTTCAACATCTCGTTCAAATATATTTGCAGCTCTTGATGAGAGTAGGCTTTGCGGACGAAGCGTTTCTCCTCCAGGCGTCTCAAGGTGAAGGAGGAAGTGGGTTTGAGTACAAGGGGCAAGCCGAATTCATCAGCGAGTGCCAAGCCTTTATCCAGACTGGAGATTTTACATTCCTTCGGCAGCGGTATCTCAAGCGAGCGGGCTAATTCATTCGCTTTCTCCTTGTTGAAACCGATCTCGAAGGCACGAACATCGAGAAGATAAAACCTACCGTGTTGATTTAATTCGTCTCTGTGCTTTTGCAAAGGGAGAATCGTACGGTCGTTGGTGGCAAGGGTGAGGTCGAATTTTTCCTCTTTCATTAGGTCGAGCAGCGCTTGTTTCCAGGAATTGTCACGGGGATGGTAAAGGGGAAGGCGGTGAATTTTCGTGATGTATCGGGAACGCAGCTCTGGCGCTCCAGTAGTGCACCAACCGACATGCACCTTCACGCCCTGGCGTCCCAACGAACGGACGACGGTCAAAAAACTGCGCGTGTCTTCGCCCAGTATCAGTGCTTTGCTCAAGGATTGCCTCTAGTTAAGTACATAATACTCGAGGGAAGATCCCTGCCACTACATCATTCTGAGATAAATGAGTTATATTTGGGGAATCATATTTACCCGGCATAACAAGTAGTGCAGGACACCCATATTTACGATCTCTATAAATATTATTGGACAATTTAGCAAGAGGATATAATAGAATAATATACGTATCGACTTTAATAGGCAGGTATAGTTACTGACTTTTAAATTTATCGAATTCAGATTATTATAATTACACTCATCTTTCCCGGTCCATGTACCCCGAGAACCAACTCTTTTTCGATGTCCGCGGTGCGGCTGGGTCCGGTGATGATGACAGCATTCTTGCGGGGAAGTGAGTCTCGACACCAAAGGTTCATCAATGCCGCTATATTGAGAACAATTTGACTTTGACGGATAATCAGAATATGCCAGGGCGGCAGAAGGCTAACGGCTCGTTCATCGGGAAATGCCGCGGTTAAGAGAGCGGAGCCGGTCTCCTGCGCGAGAGCGAGGGCGGAAGTAATCCCGACCTCCGAAGAAGCTACCTCATCACGCCACTGTCCCGCAGCTACGGGATCGGCAACTGGACTCAACGGCGCTACTACCTGGAACCCGGCGTGTAGAAGAATATCCCATAAGCCTAGTTCTATCAATAATGGATCGCTCGTCAACGCCGCTTTTTTCACCTGCGACGCCTGTAATTGGGCAAGGATGTTTTCTTTAAACTGGGACTCTGCAAGGAAAAACGGTTCCACTTCAAGAGCGAGCAGAACTTCGTGCAAACTATTTAAATCTGGTATAAATGAGTTCATAGTGGTCTGTTAATCTCTGAAAAACGCGGGTGCCCTGTACTATTTGTTGTGCAGGCACACCAATCGGAATAATTATAGTCGCATTCACCTTAAATTCGCGCTGAAGCAATCTCTAAGTTTAGTATTAAAAACCAGATTGCTTCGCCCGCCTGATTAGTCATGGCGAACAAAGTAAAGCAACTTTAATGGCGGGCTCGCAAAGATGAACTAGCTGTTATTTTGTTAAAGCTACCCATTTAAAACAGCGAAGAACCGCTAATTTAGATATTTTTACGTTTTTTCTTGTTTTCCATGTGCTGTTTTTCATTAAAGAGTTCACGGAAAGATTTCGCTGCAAATATCGGTGTATCGCGATCCTTCGACCACCACGGCTCTGGGATCCGATTCAGCGGAAGGAACCTCTGTGCGGCGCGGGCGAGTTTCCCGAGATGTTCATACCTTTCCGGACGGCTCATCATCCATTGAAACGCATCCCAGGCTTTCGCTTCTGTACTTTTTTCTTTTGTCTGCTCTATAATCCGTCGACGGAGCAGCAAGAGCATCCGAGGCAGTGGGATCGATACGGGGCAAATTTCCTCACAAGCTCCGCAGAGGGAACTGGCAAAGGGGTGATCCGGCGCCTTCTCCAAACCTTCAAGCAATGGGGTCAGGACTGCGCCGATCGGACCGGGATAGGTGCCGCCGTAGGGATGTCCGCCGACCTGTTGATACACCGGGCAGACATTCAGGCACGCACCGCAACGAATACACCGCAGAACCTCCCGCAATTCAACATCCTGATAAATACGCTTGCGCCCATTATCAACAATGACAACATGCACTTCATCGGGACCAGTTGGTCCAGGCGAGGGTCCAGCGAGGAGGTTGAGATAGACTGTGGCGCGCTGACCGGTGGCGCTGCGTGCGAGAAGCTGCCAGAGCAATCCCAGATCTTCCAGCGATTGGGTCACCCGTTCCCACCCCATCAAGGCGATCACAATCCGCGGCAAGGTAGTCACCATGCGCCCATTGCCTTCATTGGTTACTGTCGCCAGGTGACCGGTCTCTGCCACGGCAAAATTCACTCCGCAGAGCCCGACTTTAGCACCGAGGAATTCCCTGCGTAACGTTTGCCGAGCGATTTTCGTCAACTCTGATGGATTGCTGGTATATGGCGCCCCCAGGCGTTCAGCGAACAACTCACCAACATCCTCGCGGGTGAGGTGCATTGCGGGCATGGTGATATGGCTGGGGGCTTCACCGCGCAATTGAACAATGTATTCGCCAAGATCGGTCTCAATCGGCGTAATCCCGCGGCGCTCAAGATAATTCGCCAAGCCGATCTCTTCGCCCAGCATCGTTTTCGATTTCAGCACACGATCGGCACCGGTGGATTGGATAATTCCTGTGATGATCCGGCAGGCATCCTCTGCTGTGGAGGCTTCATGGAGGTCGATTCCACGCTCTTGCCAGCGGGATTTCAGTTGTTTATGAAGCAGGTGAAGGTTTTCAATCGCTTCCTGCCGCCGCTCGGTCGCCTGTTTGCGACGCTCTTCGTAATCCTGCCATTCGGAAGCGCGGAGATCACGCGCTCGAATCGTTTTACGAGTGTTCGTTTTATAAGGAAGAGGATCATCAGGACGATTGTGTATGGAAGATTCAATCTGTTTTTTCAGAGATTTGGTCGGCAAAGGATGGCTCATCGCAGGCACTCCCCACCCGCCAGGATGCGGGCATAATGCAGCGTGCGGATGCCAATTTTACGACGCGAGAAGAGTCCGCCGAGATGCATCAAGCAGGAATCGTCGGTGGCAGTGAGAACCTCGGCTTCGGTCGCCAACACTGCTTCCAGTTTGTCTTCGCCGATGGCTGTCGAGAGGGCGCCAAATTTAACCGCAAATGTGCCTCCGAATCCGCAGCACTGATGTCGGTCATCCACTTCCACCAGGTCGATGTCTGGCACATTACGCAGAAGAGTCAAGGGCTGATGCAGGATTCCTAATTCGCGTAATCCATGGCAGGAGGCATGGTAAGCCACCCGGTGAGGGAAACGAGCGCCAAATTGCGTGATCTTCAATTCATCGACCAGGTATTCGCTCAATTCAAACACTCTACTGCGGAGTTGGTCATAGAGTTTTCGCACTCGATGATTGAGATCAAGCACGCCATAATGATTACGGATCATGCTGACACAACTGGCGGAGGGTGAAACAACCGCTTGAGCATCGGCAAACAGTTCGATGAACCGTTCCGCCAGGTTGACTGCTTCTTTCCAGTACCCGGAATTGAATGCGGGCTGCCCACAGCAGGTTTGAAAGCGAGGGTAGATGATCTCTACGCCCACTTGTTCGAGAAGACGCACTGCGGCGAGACCGGTCTGCGGGTAGAGCTGGTCGACGAAACAGGGGATGAAGAGATGTACTTGGCGCATAGA
>CAZCRQ010000230.1:0-1183 GCA_964501095.1 uncultured bacterium
AAACGTATAAAGATTTCCGGTTTTAAATCGCTCAAGAATGTCGATGTTGAACTTGCACCAATTACAGTATTATTTGGACCCAATGCTTCTGGCAAGAGCAATTTCATCGACGCCTTACAGATGCTTTCACGGCTTGTTTCCAGTCGTACACTGTCAGAAGCTGTTTCTGAACCATTGAGAGGTTATCCAATTGAGCAATTCTCGTTCCCTCCGGGTGGTCTGGAGTCGCTTCTGAGTCAAGAGAAAGCTGAGTTTACAATTGAAGTGGAATTAGAAACCGGCAAACAGAACACTCCCTATCGTTATCGGGTGACTATTGCTATTTGTCCTGATTCAGGAGCCTTAAGTGTCAGCGATGAATATCTGGCTGTGTTAACCAAAAAAGGAGAAGTCAAAGGCAATCCTAGCATAGAGGTTAAAGAGGGTCAAATTCGTATCCGTCGGAAGAGTAAACCAGCAAATCCTCAAAGAGAAGACGTAGGAATAAATTATACAATCCTATCAGACAACCGCTTCAAGGGAATTGAATATCGCTATATCGAGCGGTGTCGGGAAGGAATATCGAGTTGGAAAACATATTACTTGGATCCGCGAGTGGCGATGCGGGTGGCGATGACGCCTTCAGACGTTCGCGATATCGGTCCTTTGGGCAATACACTGGCGCCTTTTCTTTATAAACTTCGTTTAGAAAATGAAAAATCCTACACCACAGTAAAGCGCACCTTGAGGTCCATTGTCCCACGGATTGAAGATCTGAAAGTGGACTTGGATAAAAAGCGGGGAGTTCTTGATATCAGTATTCACCAGGATGGCAAGGACTACTCGAATCGTATCATTTCCGAGGGAACATTAAGGGTGCTTTCACTCTGTGCCATTGCGGTCAATCCCTGGGGTGGAGAACTTGTAGCTTTTGAAGAACCGGAAAACGGAGTCCATCCACGACGTCTCGAATTGATCGCCGAACTGTTAAATGCATTGTCCACTCAGGGGCGACAGATCATCATCACTACCCATTCTCCTATCCTGTGTGAGGCTTTTATCAAAATGCAAAGAGAGAATCCCGAAAAAATAAAATTGATGATTGTCGGTTATAAAGCTGGGGACACTTCTGTGAAGCAATTCGATACAACAGGACCACTTTTTCAAGATATAGAGATACAAGAAGCGCTTCGTGCAAAAGGCG
>CAZCRQ010000230.1:1193-5097 GCA_964501095.1 uncultured bacterium
ATAATATAAATCTTGATATATTTGTTGAAGATAAGGCGCATGAAGCATTTATAAGAGCAGTTGTTAAACGCTTAGAATGTGAGAGCGGGAAAATAGTCAATATTAAAATTCGATGTGGACGCGGTGGGCATGGACATGTGATGTCTGAACTCAAACTATTTCAAAAAACCGTATTAAGACAAACCGCACTCCAGAATAATCTTCCAGATATTCTTATTGTAGCAATTGATGCTAATTGTCAGAATTACAGAGATGTCAAGAAAACTATAAAAAATGATATTGAAGAGGCTCTCAAAGATCGTACAATTATTGCATGTCCTGATCCGCATATCGAAAAATGGTATCTTGCCGATCCAGTGTCATTTAAACAGGTTATTGGAGTATCACCATCATTCAGTAAGAAAAAGAAATGCGAGCGTGGTTGCTATAAAAAGATACTTAACGATTGTTTAAGTGCCTCAGGTTATCCTCCTACATTAGGAACTCTTGAACATGCAGAAGAATTGGTAAATGCGATGAATTTCTATCATGCGGGAAGGAATGATTCAAGTCTTGGGAATTTTATTTCAGAATTGAGAGGTCGGATTAAAATTATTTAACTAATTTATAATTGATTACTCTGCATGATTTTTCTATAAAATTTTCATTTATAAAATATAGGAAGATTTTTAGTGAATTGGTTTATACGTCAACGAGCCCCGGTCTTAGTTCTTCTTGATCTTATCGCATTTCAGACGGCATTCTGTCTTACTTATGTTTTCCGGTTTTCTTCTGGCTTGTTCGCCGACTCCATCCCTTTTGAGATGGGAAATTTCCTGCGTATGAGCGCTATTTTAACTACTTTCTGGTTGATAATTTTTATCTTTCGCGGGATGTATCTCAACCGCCCCAGCACCAGCCGTTATGAAGCTTTCCTCGAAGTGTTCAAATCCGTGATCATCGGTGTGGTGCTCATCTTTATTTTCTCTCTCGAACCGCCGCACGGCAAAACTTCCGCTCGGATCGTGTTGATCGCTTATGGGATTCAGCTCATCTTTTTTTCTTCGCTGGGGAGAATCCTTTATCGTAATGTGATTCGATATTGCTTTCGTCGTCATATCGGGCTTTATCGCTCGATTCTGATCGGATTCGGATTGCGAGGGCAAAAATTGTATAAAACTCTAAACGAAAATCCTGAATTTGGTTATGATATAGTTGCAATTATCCCCGCTTCTGAGGATGAAATTGTGACTGAGTCTGTGACCATCGGCAAATTAAACGAACTTGAGAAAATCATCGAGAATTATTCGATCAATCCTATCGAATATGTATTAATTTCTCTCGAGCCAGACAACCGTGATTTTATTTTAAATATCATCGACCGGGTGACTCGATACCCAGTCAAGGTCATGATCATCCCGGATTTTTACCAGATATTGGTCGGATTGGCGCGGAGTCAGCAGCTTTATGGTGTGCCGTTGCTGGAGGTGTTCCCTTCGCTTCTTTCCCCTTTTGCCAGGATACTAAAACGGAGTGTCGATCTGGTCTCGTCATTTCTGGTTCTCCTGATCGGCTCCCCGCTTCTTTTACTGATTGGGATTGCGATCAAACTCGATTCCACCGGTCCAGTATTATACCGTCAACGCCGTATAGGATTTCGCGGACGGGAATTCACACTGTTCAAATTCCGGACGATGGTTCACGATGCCGAGCGGGAAACGGGGGCGGTTTGGGCGGAAGCGAATGATCCACGGGTGACTCGTGTCGGGCAGTTGCTACGCTTGATGCGTCTCGATGAAATACCGCAATTCTGGAATGTGATGATCGGAGATATGAGCATTGTCGGTCCCCGTCCCGAACGGAAGGTATTTGTCGATCATTTTTCGAAGACCATCCCTTTTTATGCCCGTCGCTTGAATGTAAAGCCGGGGATAACCGGTTGGGCGCAAATTCGCCGGGGTTATGATAACGATCTCACCGATGTCAAAGAGAAGCTTCAATATGATCTCTTTTACCTGGAGAACATCTCGATCAGTCTGGATATTAAAATCCTTGCTCATACGCTCTGGGTGATGTTTACCGCGAAAGGCAGATGATACAGATGTTAGTAGTTGCGCCGTCATGCGCTTATCACTCGTTAAGTTAGACTCGACGTTACTTTTAATGCGCCTGACCACGCGACTACGGACGCTTGAGCATGGAAAGGAGAAAATCCTTATATTTCAACTTATAGATTTTTTCAGGATATGATAATGCACGATATACGAAGAATTCGCGAACATCCCCAGGAAGTACAACATGCGATCAGTAAGAAAGGATTCGATCCGGATATTGATCGCATTTTAGCACTCGACCAAGCAGATCGAAGTCACCTTACCGAGACGAATCGACTTCGCGCGGACTTGAACCGCGCCAGCAAAGCGATTGGTCAGGCAAAGCAAGCGGGACGGGATGCCGCAGCCGAAATGGAAAGCGCTCGTCAAATTCGTGAACGCATTACCGCAATTGAGGAGAAGCAAAAAGAGATACATGAGCAGATTCACAATTTGCTCTTAGCAATTCCGGCGGAACCGGATGCTGTTGTTCCAGAAGGACTAACCGCACTTGAGAATCGTGAAGTACGGCGCTGTGAGCACTTTGCTCTCCCTGATTTTGCTTTGAAAGATCACCTGGAGCTGGGTGAGAGCCTAGGACTTCTGGACATGCAGCGCGGCGGCAAGATCGCCGGCTCCGCCTTTCCGGTGTATCTCGGACTGGGCGCTACGCTTGAACGGGCTTTGATCAATTATATGTTGGACTTGCATATCCAGGAGCATGGCTACACCGAGGTTTTTCCCCCGTTTCTGGTTAATCAGGCTTCCGCGCTCGGAACCGGACAACTGCCAAAGTTACAAGGCGATATGTATCTGGTCGAGAAGGATGATCTCTATTTGATTCCCACTTCGGAAGTGCCGGTGACCAATCTGCATCGGGATGAAGTTTTGAGACCCGGGGTCTTGCCGTTGAAATATGCCGCGTATTCAGCCTGTTTCCGACGCGAAGCGGGCGCTTATGGCGCTGATACCCGCGGGCTGCTCAGGGTGCATCAGTTCAACAAGGTGGAATTGGTGAGGATTGTATTACCGGAAGAGAGCGAAGCCGCGCAGGAGGAGATTGTCCGTGAAGCGACCTGCATCCTGGACAATCTGGACATCACCTACCGGGTGGTTGATTTATGCGCTGGTGAACTCTCCTTCGCGGCGGCGAGGTGCTTCGATATTGAAGTCTGGTCACCAGCGGGTAAAACTTGGTTAGAGGCAAGTAGCGTCAGCAACTTCCGTGATTTCCAGGCGAGACGGATGAATCTGCGCTTCCGTCGCGATCCAAATGCCAAGCCTGAATTTCCCCATACGTTGAATGGCTCCGCTCTCGCCACCAGCCGTTTGATGGTAGCGTTAATCGAATCCTACCAAACTCCCGAAGGAAGGATTCGTGTCCCGAAAGTTTTACAGCCTTATATGCATGGAATCGATCAAATTCGTGGAGTGACTCGGTGAATGTTCTGAGTTTGGAGTTCACGCTTCAACTTGTCTTTAATACAGCAACATAAAGACGGAGTGATTCTTTGAATATTCTCGTTGTTGGAGCTTAGGAAGCCAGGTAGCCCGGAGGTGCCACCCTCCGGGAATAAACGATCCTGGACGATGGCACATCCAGGCTACACATTTGGATTTCCGCCCTCGCGACCCCTGTCTATTCATCATAAGTCTTGGAAGCCAGGTAGCCCGGAGGTGCCACCCTCCGGGAATAAACGATCCTGGACGATGGCACATCCAGGCTACACATTTGGATTTCCGCCCTCGCGACCCCTGTCTATTCATCATAAGTCTTGGAAGCCAGGTAGCCCGGAGGTGCCACCCTCCGGGAATAAACGATCCTGGACGAT
>CAZCRQ010000231.1:0-5035 GCA_964501095.1 uncultured bacterium
GAGAGGAAGAAACCAAGAGCTTGTTGCTGATTCTCAAGAGACCTCGTGTTTTGAAGTATCTCCTTGAGTAGAAGCTCCAGCGAAAGCCGTAAATCGTCTAGAAGATTTCGATTAAAGACTCCACCACGATACTTTTGCTCTGCACTTGTAAAGAGACTAAAAGCCTTCTTGTAATCCTCCAACCAGTGCTTGGTTTCTTCAATAAGTGGTTCAGATATTTTCTCTGCCTCCGATTGCACGGACAAATCGGCAAAACGGGACATAAGTTTAATCTTCAGATCCTTAACCTTGGGTTGATTAGCAATTCCCTCGACCTCGCAAAGTGCTTTAATGATATTGTACCGCTGTGCAGGCTCGAACGCCATGATATTATCATATAAAGCGGTTCGTTTGTTTGGTGAATCGATGAAGGGATATTTGTTGTAAGGAATGTCAACGCTGTAGTCCGCAGCGAAGGTAACACAATACCTTACAATTTCACTTCCTGAGATGCCTTTATTGGTGTCTGCAAGAATATCAGCGGCATATTTCACGAATGTTGCAGAGATTGAGTTATGCATTATTCCTTCGATTCCTCCTCAAAAGATTGGTTTTATAAGGTAACCGAAATAATCGTCCGTTTCGATAATTTGAATCTATGAAAAAACCGTCGGGTTCGGTGACCCCGACTTACATGACTATTTGATCAAATATAATAAGAAACCAAGCCTTATAATCACAATACTCGAGAATACAGCTTAGTGAATATATTCTGCTCCGAGAGCAGACTTTTATTCTCATTACGAATTGTCCAATAAGCTCGAGTTGCTGAACTGTGCTTATTCAACCTTTAGGTTGGAGTTTGGAGTTCAACCTTTAGGTTGGAGTTTGGAGTTCAACCTTTAGGTTGATGTTTGGAGTTCAACCTTTAGGTTGTTTCTGAGGGCGAATAAAAACATGAATTCTGAACCATAAGCGAAGACACGCTAAAGCGTGAACTCCGAACTCCTTCGCGCTAAAGAGTTAAGTCCATCCTCTAACACGCTGAAGCGCGCACTCTGAATTGGCGTACACTTAGAACTCTTTACAGTACTTTCAGTTGGGGAGTGATGACTCCACTTCTCTCGCAAGCACGGAGGGATCGCAAGCACAGAGGCTTACGCTACCCTTCATCTCGCAAGCACGGAGGCTTACGCTACCCCGGCAAGGATGAAGGGGCATCTGCGGGATACCTAACTTTTGCGCGATTTGACTACCAGCGTTTATTACCTTGAAAAATTACGGTTCTATATCTATCTTCCTGAAAATCAATCGATCTTCCTGAAAATCAATCGATCTTCCTGAAAATCAATCGATCTTCCTGAAAATCAATTGATCTTCCTAGAAATCAATTGATTTCCCTTTTATCGATTTTCTTTAATCGATTTTATCCTTATCGATTTTCTTTATCTTGTGAGGATTTTGCGTATGAATGTCGCAAGTGTGGCAGGCGTATTATTTGGCATCTCCTTGATTTTTGGGGCGATTTTACTAGGTATCAACGAAATCGAGGTGTTGCCGATCGCTTCGGCATGGGGGATTTTTATTAATGTCCCCGCTTTGATGATTGTTCTCGGCGGCTCCCTCGCCGCCAGCATGATCTCGTTTCAGAACAATACCCTGGTGGTTGTTTTCCGGAGTATGTGGCTTGTCCTGACTCGTGAAGCCCCGGATTACCTCGCGCAGAAACGTGCGATTGTCCGTCTCGCACTGCTGGCGACTCAGGGGAATCTGGAATTGGAAAAAGCGGTAAAAACCATTCAGAATCCCTTCCTACGTGATGGGATTCAGATGCTGGCAGATGATTACGACCTGGTAGAGATCGAAGATGTGCTTGGGCAGCGAATAGAATATCGTCTCCGCAAGGAGCGCAGCGACAGCGAAGTGATCCGTACTATTGCCAAATTCTGCCCCGCCTTTGGAATGACCGGCACCATCATCGGTCTGGTCAACATGCTCTCACGGCTCAGCTTTGAAGGGGACGCCCTGACACATATCGGTTCCGACATGGCGGTCGCGCTGATCACCACCTTCTATGGGCTCATCCTCGCCTACCTCTTCTTCATTCCGATGGCGGTGAAATTGGAGAAACGAACTGAGGAAGAGGTCTACCAGATGCAGATGATCAGCGATTCGATCCGCATGATCGCCGAGGAGTGGCATCCGAGAAAAGTGGAAGACTACCTCAACAGCTACCTTCCCCCCCACCTGAGAAAACGCGCGAGAAAACTTGACGATTATGGAGGTCTGCGATGAATGGAGATTACAGTCGCGGGATAGATCCCTTCGAGAAGTATCTGTCCCGTCACGACCATGATGAGAACGATTGGATGCTTAGTTACGGCGATATGATGACTCTTTTACTTGTCTTTTTCGTTCTGATTGTTGCAGTATCCCAAATCGATGCCGTCAAACTTCAGTTAATTACCCAATCCATGCGGAATGCGATGGGCAGCGAGGTTTCCTTTGTGCCAACCCTAAAAGAGATTGAGGAAAAATTAAGGCAATCGATCAAGGAGATGAATTTGCAAGATGTTGTTTATGTCAATCGTGACAAGCATGGTGTACAGTTGATGCTTCGCGGGGAATCGTTCTTTCCAAGCGGCGAAGCGACGCTCTATTCTGAAACTTTTCCTTTTCTTAACATGGTCGCGTTGCAAATCCATGAGACACCCTATCGTGTCTCAATCGAAGGACATACCGATAATGTACCGATCCATAACGTTCGTTATCCGAGCAACTGGGAATTGAGTGGCGCGCGTGCCGGGGCGGTGGTTCGTTACTTTGAGGAGCAGGAATTGCCGTCAGATCGTTTCAGCATCGCCGGTTTTGCTGATACGAAGCCGGTTGATCCTGCTATCGGCAACAGCACACCCGAAGCCCGCGCACTGAACCGACGCGTGGTGATTACTTTTATTAACGAGTTCTATGAGAAATCCAAGTGAGGAGTCCTGAAGATGTCGATATTGAGCAAAGTGTTGGTGGCGCATCTAATCTGCATGTATACTGGTATTGCTGCAGGAGGTGACATGATTGAACTGCCGATTCCCGCGGCTGGAAAGGGGATCACGGTTGAGAAGGCGCTTTCCAGACGACATTCAGTGCGGGATTATAATCCATCGCCGCTTACTGGCGCAGAGTTGAGTCGCCTGTTGTGGAGTTGTCAGGGATTGACTGGCTCGTATAGTAAGCGTACCGCGCCTTCGGCGGGCGCGCTTTATCCACTCGAGGTTTTCGTAGTGGTCGAACGGGTGGAGAGAGTGCCAGCGGGGATCTACCATTACCATCCGGCGCCGGATTCGGTTCAGCAACCGCTGGAGGTGGTGAGTAAAGGCAACTTTATAAAACGTCTCGCCGAGGCTGCGTTAGGACAGGAGTGCATATACGACTGTGCGGCGGCGTTGGTGGTGACGGGAATAGTTTCGCGTACGGCTGCCAAATACGGCGATCGCGCCAGGCGTTATGTCCTGATCGAGGTCGGGCACGCCGCCCAGAATGTCTGTCTGGAGGTTGAATCGCTGGGCTTGGGTTGTGTTACGGTGGGCGCCTTCAATGATAAGCAGGTTCAGTCTCTACTTGCCACCGAGGCTGAGCCGTTCTATATTATCCCGATCGGACATCCCCGTCAGTGAGCGGTGATTGCTCCTTCCCCGGATTGACCAGATCACAATCCAGGCAATCAGAAACACTTTATCCGGTGCCAGATAGTCCAGCCCCAGGGCACCTAATGCGGAAAAAAGCATGGCGAATACCGCCATCTGGGTTCCACATAGGATGGTGAGCATCACCCCGGCGATGAGCATGATCAGAAAGCCCGGCAACGCGCGGGGAAATTCCAGCCAATCCCGCATTGCGGCATCCAGGTGATGAACATCAGAGAGGTAATTGTTCAGGGTGGACTGGAAAATACCGCTGGCGGCGCCAAAGCAGAGAGTGGCAAGCAAGGCAAACCAGATATCGCGTTTGGGATTCATAGCAGGAGAGAATTTAATAAATCGCCTAAACAGAAAAAAATACCTCGGACAATTAAATCCGAGGCGTTTGGGAACAAGAAGCGATTGTTATTGAAATGAAGCTATTGTATTTTAATATCATGGACGGGGGGTGGCGTGAAATCAATTCGAGTGAGATCAGCGCCTCCCTCTGTCCTATTGCTCAGGGTGTGTGAAATCCGGCGCTATCCAGATAGCCTTCCAGCGTGCCACTGATGTAAAAATCAATGGAAGCCCCTCCGCCATGTCCGGTGGCATCGAAAACTATGCCAGTCAGGTAGCCCGGACGCCCCGTCGTCCGGGATTTTCCGGTTTATGTTTCAATTTCCCTGGACGACGGAGCGTCCAGGCTACCTGCTGCGCATTCTCTTCATTAGCCCACGATGGCATAATACACCTCCTTTATTGTGGTGGTTCGTATGAATAGGGTCCTCCATAAACCCCAATATCGCTTCTAGTTCCGTTTCTATCTAATATACTTGGATGTCCAGCGTCAATACAAGGAGAATTTTCGCTTAATTGAAAAGTACCCTGAATGAACAAAGGATCTTGGAAAATATAGCCTGCTTCAGGTTCAAGATTACGAAAGTCATTCTCGTTATCGAACATAAGATTATATCCATGATATATAGCACTTGGATCATTTGCAGCATTCCAAAAAGCCGTCGCACTATTTCGAATAAATATATTGTTATAGATTTTACCCCAAGTATAACTTATTTCAACACCACAACCCACATCAATAAAAATGCAATTTGCAATTATTGGATTACTATGTGAACCAAATATTCCTTTATAAGTATTCATAAATATACAATTAATTGCCTTATGTGATGCATCATAAGCGCCTATTCCACGAGTAACTGCATTCTGAATAATAAATCCATGAATAACTAAAGTAGTATCCTCATTATTTGTAAGATATATAGCACTTGTCCATCCTGTCGCATCAATGATTGTCACTTCCGGACCCTCTTGGCTCTCGAACCAGACGTTTTTCCCGAAGAAATTCAAACCTTCGTTAT
>CAZCRQ010000232.1:0-4974 GCA_964501095.1 uncultured bacterium
CCTCTATTATAAGTATGAATTTCATTAAAAAACAATTGCCCAAGGAGATTATAGAGAGCAAAATGAACCTCTCCGGGTCCAGGTAGTTCTATTGGAACAGTCAGGGTAGAGTTGAATGGATTGGGATAGACCGTCAGAACGGCAAAGCGTGTGGGCAGAGCCAAATTATCCGAACCATTTAGCTCCTCATTAAGCGAAACATCAGCATCCAACAGCATTTCAGCATAAGCCTTCTCCCCGAATTTTGGGACTTCTCCTTGATAATTGGTGGGAATTTCATCGCCCGGCGACGTCACCAAACGGCAGCGAATCTGATTACCAGTCTCGAATCCTTCAATTCCATGCTCTCGTGAGCCTCCCCAGGCGATAACCGGAGTTATCTCGGCTTCCTCCCAGACAACGCTTCTTCCAACCAGGAGTTGATCGTCATATACTTCAACAACCGCCGGGTGAAATGAGTTCAACTGATCGGTCAGGCGCACCAGGATCACATAAGGAATGCCGGTTGGAGGCGGAAAATCGTCAGTGAGCATATCTCCCCCATAAATCACCGGCATGATAGAACTGGGCAACTGGGGAGCGGCGAGAAGATCCGCACTGTTATATTCAAAGGTTACATCTTCATTGACAATCACCATATAACCCTCTCCGGGCAGCATGTTTCCCAGAGTGTTGACAGGAATCGCTGGAATCCAGAACCTGCCATCATCAGTCATAATGATTTCGATGCTGTTTTCAATAGAAGAAAGCGCTGTTTCGACTGGAACCGGCTCCGTAAACGGATAGCCGATCCAATTCCACGGTCCAGCGGTGATTGTATACTGACGATGATAATCGACAAGTTGACTCTCTACTGTCCATTCCGATGCTGTCAGGCAAAAAATCTGATAACCATTGGTTACATCAATGTCGCCAATGGTATTGATATGGGGAGGGATGAAGACTCTCCCATTATCCTGATAAACAATTTCCAATCCATCGATTCCGCCGAATACAACCTGGGCATTCAAGACCAGGGGTTGCGCATAAGTCGAAACCAATTCGAAGTAATATGCTCGCAGCGGAACCGTTAAAGCGGGGTAAGTCGGCAGTTCTGTAATCTCGTTTTCCACAATTTCAATATCATTCCAGGAGCTGGCAAGTTCTCCATTCACCAACAACACAACTGAATAGATGCCGGGAAGAATACGGGGAATTAACAGTTCTCCACCCTCATCGGACCACCCGCGAACCTCGCCCTCGTTCAAGCTGAGTTCAGAATTGGGGGGTACTTCACCGCACAATCCACCGTACGCCATCATTTCATCGAGGTATTCGTGCGCAGCGTCGACCCTGAGTCTTCCATTGCCGAAACGATTATCATGTCCCGGGGCTCCGGCATCGGTGGCGCTCATCATGACCGCTTCGGCAATTTGCGCCGGCGTCGCCTGCTGATGGATCGAACGAAGCAGCGTCAACGCTCCGCCCAAATGCGGATTTGCCGCGGAGGTGTTGGAGAAAGTCCGATAGCCGCCAGTTCTTGAAGTGCTGCGCACTCCTGCCGGTGCGGTCGCATCCGGTTTCAAAAGACCGAGAAATGCCCCATTCTGCCAGGGGTAATCACGAAATGCTGGGGGAAAATCCACCCGATTCCATTCCGAAGGACCATAAGCACTATAGGAATCGATGGCATGGTTGCTAAGAAACGCCCCGCAGCCGAGGATATCGGTCAATCCACCGATCAAGGTCTGGACGGGAGGCAGCCAGGGCGGGGGGCAATTCGCCGGTGCAGCGACGCTCCAGGGTATCGGGTAAGCCTCCAAATCACGTCCGGTGTTGCCTACGGAATTGGATTGTATCATCCCCGCCGCAAGAGAGTTGGCGTGTACGGTACGATGTGTCTCATACGCCGGGTAATCCGGATTATTATTCTCATACTTATAAGAGAGAGAGGCGCTGAGAACACGGGCGCCATTCTCGATGGCATACTGAACCGCTTGCCAGTTACGGGCTTCACTCGAAGTTTCTTGATCATAGATACGCAATACCATCAAACGAGCGCCCGGTGCAATCCCGGTCGTATCCCCATTCGTTCCATCACCGACCAGAATGCCGGCGCATTGAGTGCCATGTCCGTCTACATCCGCCAGGTTGTTGTTATCATCGACAAAATTCCAACCGTGCACATCATCCATAAAACCATTATTGTCATCGTCGAGAAGATTATCCGGAACTTCGTCTTCATTCACCCAGATCTGGTTCTCAAGATCATTGTGATTGATATAGCATCCGGTATCGATCACCCCGACAATGATGCCGCGTCCATAATAACCGAAATCCCACAATTCCGTCGCGCCAATATCCTCCACTCCCCAGGAGATCTCTTCGGTTTCCAGTACCGGGACGCTTCCTTCATAATCGGATTCCGTATCCAGGATCATCTCCCGCGTGAGCGGTCGGTCGTAGGCGATCTGAGCCACTTCGGAAAACTCAGCCAGCACAGGAATCCGCTCGGCGCGGAGGTTCATCACGCAGGCGTGAGCGATCCAGAGGGCATGAACCCGTTCCGCTTCCCCACGATCAGCGGTAAGTTCTATCCATTCGATAGTATGGTGAGCGGTATGTTCGAGATGACGGCTTAACCGCTCAATGACATAACGACGTCGTTCGAGATGATTCATCCCCTCCACTTCTTTCAGCAGATCATCAGGGGATAAGGGATTCTGAAAGTAAACCACTATTGGAATCATCTCCTCGTCAGGGGAAGTTTTCAGGATATTTAACAAAGATGAATTTATCTTTTCATCGGCAATTATTGGCAACGACTGACTATAACAGACTGGAGAACTGAAAACCAGGATGGAGGCGATTAAGAGGGAAACTGAGATTTTTTGTGATGATGGCATGAGAAACCTCATTTATGAGTATTCCGAGAAATAACAACTTATAAGATAATAAAATCACCGGATCAAGTGAACACGCTGCGACGCTCGTCCGCCATATTGAGTGGAAACAGTGATGAAATACACACCACTGGCGACCGCCGCCGGATCTGCCTCCCAGACTAGCCGGTGCATTCCACGAAAACCTATGCCCTCCCCAAGTAAACCGATCTGTTGCCCAAGTAGATTGTAGACTTCCACCCGCCAGTATCCTGTTGCCGGAAGAAAAACATCGAGTGAAGTCTGGCTGTTGAAAGGATTTGGGAACGCAGGCGAGATGCTCAATTGATCCGGCAGCAATCCAGTGTAACTATTCCAAACATTATTATCGCAATGATTTCCGCAGAGAATCCACTCCTCCGGGTCAAACTCCATCTCCCCGAGTGAGAGAAATTCTCCCAGAATGATTTGCTGAGATGCGAGTGGTTCGATCTCCACTCGAAGCAGAGTATCCAGCATCTCGCCATGTAACCGAATCGGCAGAGGGGTGCTGAAATATGGCGCCTCGGTTTGCACCTGCTCTACGATAATCGAAGCAACATTGAAGCTATCCTGACTAACCCAGTCCAATTTCGAGAATCGGTAGATTGGATACCCCGCCTGGTACACCCACTCATCGAAGAAGGCGGTGAGATCGATTCCGGAAACCTCTTCCATCGCCGCTTTGAATTCATCAGTGGTGGAGTTGCCGTACGCATAGAGAGCGACGTAGTGTTGGAGTCCGGTGAAAAAATCATCATCCCCCATCACCCAGCGCAGTGTATGCAGCACCCAGGCGCCTTTGTCATAAACTGTGGCGCTGAACATCGGATTGAAGGCGCCGGGATTGTCATTTAAGGGAGGATTATATATAGGAAAGCGTCCCCGCTGAGGGTCATCATCTTCCCCAAAATACCAGTCGCGAAAATTGCTCATTACTTGATGAAAACGTTCTGACGATTGCCGCTCCGCCCAGAGGGCATCCGAATAAGAAGCGAATCCTTCATTCAACCAGATATCGGCGAATGTTAGAGGAGTAACCAGGTTTCCCCACCATTGATGGGCGAGTTCATGAGCCACAACTCCCTCATACTGACGCTGTCCGGCTTCCACCAGCGCCTGACCATAAGTTGTGCAGGTCTGATGCTCCATTGCGCCCCAGCCGTTGAAGATTGGCGCCATTGCCTGGTCGTACTTGTTGAATGGGTAGGGTCCGAACAAGGTCTCAAAGTAGTCGATCATCAAGCTGGTGCGTCCGAATTCCTCCGACGCCAGCGCTGAATCTTTGGGGAATGCCCAGAAATGAACCGGGATTTTATTCACTCCCGCTGCCTCCGACTCAATGACCACGTACGGGGATGCCGCAAGGCTTATCAAATAAGTCGAAATCGGATCTCGATTCTCCCAAAAGGTAGTCGTTGTTCCATCACCGTTATCTGTCTCTCCAGACAATCTGCCATTGGAAAGCACTTTGTATCGGCAATCCATTCTCACAGTCATCCGGGTTATAATTTTATCAAAGGGCAGATCATAGCAAGCTAGCCACAAACGGGTTCGATATGGTTCTCCGAAGGTGAAAACGACATCGAGTTCTGGATTATAAACCATCCCGCCGAAGGAATTATCCCGACGCAACGGGTTGGAATAGCACATCGTTACTTCGAGTGTGTCGCCGGTATTTACTTCGAGGGGATTGATGATATTGGCTTCATTGGCTGAAATTGGTTCCCAGGTTGTTTGAACGCCATTGACCTGAACAATTCCCTGCCAATCGTCAGGATGATGAATCGGGATCACCGGCAGCTCGTCACTCGTAACAGAAATTCGCATCTCGACTATTGCGTGGAATCGATTCTGCACGATATCGATGTCCAATTGCATATCCAGTGACAAGGCATCGTAGCTGTGCGCGCTGTCGGCATCCAACTCGCTAAGGGTAGACTCAAATGTCCCTGCATAGTGATAAAGGGTGGTGTTCCAGGTGGTGTCAGCCGTCCCCGGCTGACACTTCGTAATAAACTGCGAGGGACTCAGGGTAGTAAGAGTGGTGTCAGCCGTCCCCGGCTGACACTTC
>CAZCRQ010000233.1:0-4967 GCA_964501095.1 uncultured bacterium
CGCAAGCACGGAGGCTTACGCTACCCCTCACCCCTCACCCCTCATCCGGGCTCCAGGGGATTTCTTCATTCCCAGTCCTCAAATTTGCCCATCTCGCCAGGGTGAAAAGGTAATCGGAAAGACGGTTGACATATCGCAAGGCAACAGGATTTACTTTACCTTCCTGTTCAATCAATTCCGTTAGGCGACGTTCGCCTCTCCGGCAGATTGTGCGTGCCACATGTAGTGCAGCGCTGATTTGCGAACCGCCGGGCAGGATAAAATGGGTCAGTTGCGGCAAATCCTCATCCATACGATCAATTGCATCTTCCAATTCAATCACGTCTTCCATTTTAATTCGAGGAACATTCAAGTCGGACTTGTCTTCTTCAAACACCGCGGCGATGTCACTGCACAGTATATGCAATTTAGATTGAAGACGTTTCAAAGATTCGATTATTTCCGCATCAGAACTGAATGAGCAAATAAAACCGATCCAACTATTCAACTCATCCAGGGCGCCATAGACTTCAACACGGAGGTTGTGCTTCGCTACTCGTCCCCCGCGAAAAAGACTGGTCTCACCAGTGTCCCCGGTGCGGGTATAGATCTTCATCTGCTGATAAGCTCCTGAATGAAACAAGTTGTTCGAGATTGGAAAAGCTCGCTGGTGATACCATCCCAATTCTATTATAAAATGTAGAATAAATCATATCGCGCCGCAATCAATAACTGAATCCCGCCAGCTTAAAGTTCACACTTCAGCGGGTCTTTCAAAAAGCAACCTGAAGGTTGAACTCCGAACTAGACTGAGAGGGAATTTTATCCTATTTTCCCTTATGGCAATCTCGGAAGAAACAATCCGCCAGGTTCGTGAAAGTACGGACATCGTGGAAGTAATCAGCGAGTATGTCTCATTGCGGAAACGGGGCGCCAGCAACTTTTTCGGACTCTGCCCCTTCCATGAGGAGAAAACTCCCTCCTTTTCAGTTTCCTCGGATCGTCAGATCTATCGTTGTTTCGGCTGCGGCAAGGGCGGCAATGTCTTCACCTTTCTGATGGAGATGGAACGGATCAGCTTTATCGACGCCGTGCGACGCTTGGCGGAGCAAGCCGGAATTCGATTGGAGAACGATAAACAACCTACCGTCAGCATCAATGAAGACCTCTACCGTGCAAATGAACTGGCGAATGACTATTTCCGGTATTATTTGAGTAAAGTGGAAAACGAGGAAACACATTTTGCCAGAAATTATCTTTGTGAACGAGGGATCGATGAGGAAATTGAAGTGCGTTTCGAACTGGGATTGAGTCCCAACCTTTGGGATGGCTTGATCATCAGTGCCTCAAAGCGAGGGGTTAAGCCGGAGGTTCTGGAACGTGCCGGGCTGGTGATACGTAGAGAGGGCGGTGGTTGGTATGACCGTTTCCGCGGGCGGCTGATGTTTCCCATCCGCAACGCTGGGCGAAAAGTGATTGGCTTCGGCGCACGTATCCTGTATAAAACGTCCGATGATGAAAATGCGCCAAAATATGTGAACAGTCCCGAGACACCTATCTATCAGAAAGGATACACGCTCTATGGCATCCCCCAGGCGCGGGATGCGATGCGTCAGGAATCCTGCGCCATCCTGGTCGAAGGTTACACCGATTTGATCGCCTTGCACCGTGTCGGATTGAAACACTCGGTGGCGACGTTAGGCACAGCGTTGACCAGCCACCAGGCAGCGTTGATCAAACGGTTCGCCAACCGGGTGATCATCCTTTACGATGCTGACCAAGCGGGCCGCGACGCCGCCTTCCGCGGTGCAGACATCATGGTCGGAACCGGACTTGAGACCTTTGTCGCCCTCCTTCCCCCGGGAGAAGATCCCGACACTCTGGCGAACAAAGGTGGGCGCGATGCTCTCGAAAAAGTCCTAGACTCCGCACAGGCGCTGGTCGATTTCAAGATCGATCATTTCCGCAAACTGGGACGGCTGGCTACACCGCAGGGGAAAACCGAAGCGACACGTGCGTTAATCGAAACCCTGCGACGTATCTCCGATCCGATCACCCGCCAGTATATGATGCACGAAGCCGCTGAGAAACTTGGTGTAGACGAACGTGTTCTCGGGCTGGAGCTTCATCGTCTCAGCGCATCAGAAGGGCGTGGCGCGGCAATCCAATCTTCCTCCCCGCTGAAACTGAGCGGCTTCGATCAACTACTCGCCGATCTCCTCTGGGTGCTGCTACATCACCCGCAGTACTATGAAGAGGTCTTTACTCAATTTCACCCTAGCGACCTGGGAAATCATCCCCTGCGTCCCGCTTTCGATCGCCTGGAAGAGGTGAAGATCGAGCAAAAGCAGATGACAGAAGCCGATCTCTATGATGCGCTCGGAGACCAGAGTGAAATGCTGCTCCTGCTCAACCAAGTAGTCAATCGTCCCGAACCCGACAATCCGCAATATATACTGGAAATCGTCCAAAAGACACCACTCTATCTGAAACGAATGCAACTTAAGAAAGATATCGCCGAGATGAAGGAAGCGATGAAACGCGGAAAGAAAGGCGCTTTAGAAGAGTATTCCAAACTGTTGAAAGCCCTGCTTGAAATTGAAGAAAAATTGCCGAAAGATAAAGCCGATCATGAGGATAAAATAGTTCCTCGAGATTTCAAGTGGGTTGATTGAATAAAACAAGATTAGACAATTTTAACAACTAAGATGCCATGGCAAAGACACCTCTCACCACCAAGCGACTGTGTTTAAAGTCAAGACACCAAGACACCAAATCACGAAACCGACGGAGTGGATGGTTTTTGTGTCTTTGTGCCTTGTGGTGAGATGGTTTTATCCCTAGTTTTATTAAAACACATTACCCATTTGAAATAATGAAGAACCATATTACAATTCTTTCAACATATCCCAGGCTCGTTCCTGGTATTCGCGGTCATGTTCATCGCGGAGCGGGAGGTTAAGCGCCTCCTGGAGCATGTTGCGCGCTTCGATAATTTTTTCCTGACCGATGAGGTAATCGGCGTAGTCCACACGACACTGCACCATATTACCCCCACTGACCTGTAAGGCGCGTTCGAAATAATACCCGATGGAATCCTGACGCGCCCAGCCAAGTCCCACAAGATTCCTTGTCAGGCTGGATTTTTCCATCAATTTCTGATGAGTTCGTCCGAGTATGTAAAGGGCAATCGGCATCGAATCATTCAACGCTACAGCTTGTAAGGCGTGATAGTGAGTCTGTTTTACCAGTTTCGGCGCTTTGAAGATGCCTTTATAAAGCGCCACCCGTCCACAGGCAACGGCGAGCATCTGGTGAGCATAAGCATTGATTGGATCGATTTCAACCGCTAAGAGGGCTTCATCCCTTCCCTGTTCAAAGAACTCTAACGCTTTGTCCCCTTGAAGATTTTCGCCGATGTCAACATGGGTCCGTGCCAGGCGCCAGAGAATCTCTGCATTTTGAGATGGCTCAGCGCGCAGAACTTTCAACTCTTTTTCATATAGCCAAGCATCAGAGAAAGCATCGGCGGCGACCAGAGGGTTAGGCGCGGTTGTGGCAATGCTGTCCGCGCTTGCCGGAGAGAGACGTTCGCGACGCCCAGAAACTTGCCCGTGAATCAACAGAACGGTTACTGACAGGAGAACCATGATAACTGGCGAAATTCTTTTTACATGGACAAACTGATTTTGTAATTTCATCATACCCACCTCGCTATTTCGTGACTATTCAGTCTATAATAAATCTCATCACTCCAACATTGTCCAGGAGAAAGTTTATAATGGAGAAAACACTCGAAACAGGTCATTAAATCACATATACTAAATAAGCGGAAACTTATCTTAACCAACCTTCACGCTCGTAGTAGGCATATAACTGATCCCCAACTGCGTGGATATCATGATACTTGACTACCCATTCACGTCCCTCTTCAGCTTTTTGCTTTCGCCACTGTTCATCTTCGATAAGTTGAATTAGTTGTTTTTCTAAAGTATCCGAGGTAACCGTGATGAATGGATGATCCGGGAGAAATTCGACCATTTCAGGCGCCATCGAAGTGCAGGTAGGAATGCCCAGGCTCAGATACTCCACACTGCTCATACCATACCCCCAACCGCCGATATCGGTAATTTGATCGACGGCGATATCACAATCAGCTTTTAGTCTCATGGCTTCGTCATGAGGCAGGTTCTCGATCAGGACAAGTTCCACCGGGTAACGTTTTTCCAGTCTCCGGATGATGTCGATGATCAAGTCTGTGCCTTTGAATGATCGGACTCGAGCGGTGTGAACGATTTTCAGTTTTTCCCTCACCGGATGATGAATCGGAGTCCAACGAGAGGTGGGGAAGGGAAGAAAGAGGTATTCAAGTCGGTCATCGAGATAGAGGAGGTCGACTTCGCTGGTGAGCCGCAGGCTGACAATTTCATCCACATTGCGAAAAATACCTCGGTTACGCATGTCACTGCCATGATAGAAAGCCGCCAGATGTTTCCCTTCATCATGCCAGCGACGAACGACTCGGGCATCCCGAAAAAATCCCGCCCCCTGATCGAGATGGACAATATCAAACGAGTCGAGGTCATATTCATGAATCGCACGATATACCAGCGGCGCAATGAGATTGTCCCGTAACCGAAAAAATACCGATGAAATAAGGCTGTCAGGTTTCCAATACGGCGGTTTTTCTGTTATCGGAGTATCTTCACCCAATGGTCCCCGCGTCAGGCGATACAAGATCCGACGTCCTTTTCGCACCCACGCACGATCCGGGTGCAATGGCAGGTTCAAACAGATATCTTCCTCGAAACCGAATGGAGTCGGCATCAGGGTCACATAACGACATTCATTCCCGCGCCGACGATGCTCCTCCGTCCAGAGATTCAACGTGCCGGAGACATGCTGGGGACTAATATAGAGGATTTTCATAGGAGTGAGGGATGAGGGGTGGAAGGTGAAGGATGAAGGATGAAGGGTGAGGGATAAGG
>CAZCRQ010000234.1:0-1099 GCA_964501095.1 uncultured bacterium
TCTTATATCCGCAGCCAGGTGGATAAACTAGGACTTGATCCGAAGCTCTTTTTACGAACCGAGATTCATATTCACATTCCCGAAGGTGCGATTCCAAAGGATGGACCATCCGCGGGAATCTCGATGACCACCGCCCTGCTTTCCGCTTTCTCACAGGCGCCGGTGCGTGGTGATTTCGCCATGACAGGAGAGATTACCTTGCAGGGGGATATTTTGCCGGTCGGTGGGATCAATGAAAAAGTGATGGCGGCGCAGCGTCACGGAATCAAGAATGTCATTTTACCTTATGAGAATCTTCCGCAATGGGAGGATCGTCCGCCGGGAGTGGGACGGGGCTTGAAAGTTCATTTCACGAAACGCATCGAGGAAGTGTGGGAGTTGGTGCTGCTTGAAAAGGATTAAGGCGAAAGGCAAAAGGGCAAAGGCGAAAGATCATGAAGTGGATAGTGCGATCAGTCCGAGAGTTGCCGCCGCGATACCAGGCACAGCCGCGTCCGACCATTGTAGTTGCAGGCAGATCGAACTGCGGAAAATCCACTCTGATCAATGCCATCCTCAACCGCAAAGTGGCAGCAACCTCGAAAAGTCCCGGCAGAACCCGCAAAGTGCATCGTTTCCTTATAAATGATCGATTTGATCTGGTCGATCTGCCCGGGTATGGGTATGCCAAAGTCAGTGAGATCAAACGCCGCTCCTGGCGGGAAGCTGTCGCTGATTTTCTCGAAGGGCATGGAAATATCTGTCGTCTGCTGGTACTGCTGGACATCCGACGCCAACCCGGGGAGTTGGATCTGGATCTATTGTACTGGGCGGAGTCACAAGAAATTCCCGTTTCGCTTATACTGACCAAGGCGGATAAATTATCCCGTCAGCAGCAACTCAAAGCCGAACAAGACCTGAAAAGCCTCATTGGCGATTCCCTGCCGGTTTTTCGTCTCTCCGCTCTGCGTGGGGAGGGAATGGATCAATTCAAGGAGCAATTGCTGGACTGGTGGCGAAGTCGCTGAACCAGGCTCTTTTATCGTACGTCGCATGGGTGTCCCTGAGGGGTAGCGTAGGCGTCCCTGAGGGGTAGCGTAGGCGTCCCTGAGGGGTAGCG
>CAZCRQ010000234.1:1199-4926 GCA_964501095.1 uncultured bacterium
GAGGGGTAGCGTAGGCGTCCCTGAGGGGTAGCGTAGGCGTCCCTGAGGGGTAGCGTAGGCGTCTCTGCCTGCGAGAGCATACAGCCCTAATGCGCCACTATCTCCAGGATTTTCCGGTTCATGTTTCATTTTTCCTGTACAACAGTACGTCCTGGCTAATTGTTTCACTACAAAGATATAAAGATACCAAATTTGTTCTCTGCACCTAAGTGTTAATAGTGAGATATTATTGCGTCTTATTTTCTTAATGGTGAAAGAAATTATAATATTTAATCGAAAGGATAGAATAGATGGAAAAAATAATCCACGGCAGAGTTTGGAAATATGGGGATGACATCAATACCGACATTATCTTTCCGGGGAAATACACTTACACAATAAACGATCCTGCAGAGATGGGCAAGCATGCGTTGGAGGATTTGGACGCTGAGTTTGCCGGTAAAGTGCAGCCGGGGGATGTGATTATTGCGGGTAAGAATTTCGGCTGCGGTTCGAGCCGTGAGCAAGCGGCGGTTTGTCTAAAGGTCAAGGGAATTGGCGCGGTGATCGCTTCGACCTTCAGTCGCATCTATTTTCGTAATGGAGTCAATGTCGGATTGCCGCTCATCACCAATAACAAAGTCCAGGACGCCTTTGAAGCAGGAGATGAAATCGAAATCGACTTCGCGAGTGGCGAGATTCGCGGCGATCGGGGGATCTATACATTTCCGCCCTTTAACGAATTTTTCTTCGGAATTATCGATGCCGGTGGATTGATCCCCTACACTCGGAAGCGTCTGGGAGTGGAGTGATATGAGCGATCAAGGACAAGCGACTCCAATCCAGATCAACCTCGCCTCGCCCTTGTAGGCATCCTTGAAATCTGTATACACCTTCTTCGTTTTTATATCGATATACCCATCTTCGTCGAGAGATAAGATCGCCAGAATCTCCGCCTCTGAGAGCAAGGCTAAAAAGATGCATTGTTCGGGTGCGAGGCGTGCGCGTTCCACCGCCACCTTCAACCTTCCGCTTCTCTGATAATCCTCCAGAGTTTCGAGGAACTCTTTACGCGTACGGGAAGCCGAAAGTACTTCAATGGCAAAGGGCAATTTAATTTGCCTCGGTGCGGGAAGAGTTACCTCGGGGTATTCCGGAGTTCCCGGCTTCTCCGGCACTGCCTCGACCCAGGGGCAAACCACTTCTATTTTGCCACTCAGTTCGAAGGTTTTGCCACGAAAAATTTCATAGAGTTGCTCGATTTCCGGGTGATTGCACATCTCCTTGAGGTAAACATACTCGATGTTGAACGGGAGTGCGCTTCGATGTTGTGTCGGCTCTTTCAACAGAGTCAGGTATGCTTTGTTACTCTGTTGGAGAATGCAATAATCATCACCCTCCCCGCAGTAGTAGGTGGATTCTAGATTCTGTATCGGTTGATCACGGTAGAAAAATTCCACGGGAACTACTACTGTTCCCGCTGACCGTTTGCCATTTTCCGCAACAACTTTGATCTCTTTGCCGATCATTTTCAACTTTTCCCCCAAGGCGTACTGGGCATTGCTGACCGGTATGCTCTCAAAAGCGAGATCTAGACTCCCAAAATAGGTATGGGTCAAGAGATACGCCCAATAATACCATCGCAAGGCATCACCGATCCGTCCTTCTGACTCTGACTGTTTCGCCAGATCTACCATATCCTTCACACTTTGGCGTGACAACTCAAAGGATCTATTGAGACTAGTCGTATCGATATAAGCAAAGACCTGCATCTTCCCTTTGTCTTGAAATTGAAGTTTTTGCAGGTTGGTAAGTTGAAGAGCGGAGTAGGTGTTGATTACCTGCTTTACAGAATCCGCATATTCACGGTCGGTTTCAAGTTGCTTTCTCTGTGTGGAGGTGGATACAGCAATATAGATTTTTTCGACCAGATCGCGCATCGCCGCTGATTCCGCTTTTTCTATATTCTCCCCTGTTCCCTCGCCCCAGATGTATTCTTTTGAGGTGCGAATGTTAGCTGTTTGCTCCGCATATTCAGGAAAAGGAAGGGAAGCGTATGTATCTTTGATCATCAGGACGATTGCCGCCAGGATAATGACCAGTCGCATTTTATACTCCGATGGAGGAAGATTAACCCTCTGAGACTAAACAATTACCACAATTGAAATTGAAGCCAAATCACTCTAATATATCTCCATTCAGTGCAATGAAGAGAGATGAAAGCAAAATATCGAGGAGAAGTTCGATGAAATTCAAGATTGAATACTGTGTGGTTTGAAATTATTTTCCACACGCCGCAAGTCTTGCGGAGAAACTGGAGTCTCATTATCCCGGCTCTACCGTTGAGTTCATTAAAGGTGGAGGAGGTGTATTCGATGTGTGGGTTAACAAGATGCTGATATTTTCCAAGGATCGCACCGGACGCTTTCCGGAAGCAGATGAAATCATACAATTGGCAGATAAGTATTGGGATCGGAAGTAGTTGTTGATGAAATCCCCGGGCAAGTCCGGAATGGCATAATGGGTAAGGTAATCTATGAAATTACAATATGTGAAGATCCTTTCAGAGGTGGAAATTGTCCGCGAGGGTTTCGCCAGCACCAAAATCTTTTGTATTGTCAAGGGCAAGGTTGTCCTCACCAGGAAACAGAAAGGAAAACCACGATTTCTTGGCATTCTGTCGGAAGGTGATGTAATCGGTTTAGAATCGATTTATGCCGAAACCGACCTTACTTATACTGCCATATCGAAAACCGCCTGTGAATTGGTGCAGATTCCAAAATCCCAACTCATTGTGCAGCCGCATGAAGTTCCATCGCCTCTCTCCCTCTGGATACGCAAACGAGTGTTGAATTATCACCATACCCTGCAGCAGGGCATGACTCTGGTGAAACTATATAGCTTATGCAGTACATTGTTTAACTTGATGCGTTTGATGGACTCGGAGCATAGCGCAGATGTAAATAGCCTGAAAGTGAACCTGAAAAATGTAGTTGAGGAATTAGGCAAACTGCTATTCGAGGCGAGCAGTATTATTCGCCAAGGCTTGAATCTCTTGTCGGAAGTTGGTTTGATCGATATCCATGAAGGGGATGCCTTTCATCAAAACATCACTATTCCCAACCAACGGCTGTTTTCTGCATATCTGAAATGGTTGCAATTTACCGGGGATCTGCCGGCAGGTATGTATAAAAACGATAATCCTGTTCCTGTCGTGCAGTTGTCTCCCGAAGCGGAGCACCTGGTCGATGGGATGCTGCTCGACGCCACTCTAACAAACAAGGTTTTCATCCCCGAACGGGCAATGATTCATCTGGATCATGAAAGTCTGATGCGGCTTTATCAGGGAGGAGGAGGGCAAGGGACTTTTCCCCCGGATCATCCGGCAATCCTCGAACTCGAGAACCGGAATGTGGTTATGCGGATCCGCGACAACCAGGTTCCCACCGTGTTTGTTAATATGCGTGACATTTTACGAATGAACCTGTTACGTGATCCGGAGACGAATTTCATGGATATTTCAGAATATCTTTGTGATGAATTAGTCGCCACACGATAAACGTAGCCTGGGCGTCCCCGCCCATGAAGAGCAAAAGGGCAAAGGATAACGTAGCATGGGCGTCCCCGCCCATGAAGAGTAAAATAGCAAAGGATAACGTAGCCTGGGCGTCCCCGCCCATGAAAAGCAAAATAGCAAAGGATAACGTAGCATGGGCGTCCCCGCCCATGAAGAGTAAAATAGCAAAGG
>CAZCRQ010000235.1:0-4907 GCA_964501095.1 uncultured bacterium
CCCCAGAATCCCATATTGATCCTGCCATAATTCGGCTCCGGTTCATGGCTGTAATCGGCGTAAGCGGCGATATAATTCGGAGCGCCGGGATCGTCCGGCATTCCGGCGTCGAGGGTGCGGCTGCCGAAACGTACGTTGTAGCGACCGTCCGACGGACTGAAATAATAGGGATTGATATTGATGTTTCCAGCGCCCGGGGCAACCGCACCGCCGTCACGTTCCACATCGCTGTAATAAAAGTACAGATTTGTCCCGAGATAAGTCGTATGGTTACCACCTCCAGCGCCATTACCCCAAACGATGCTGTTGTATACATTAGCGCCGCCGTTGCGATGGCAGTAGATCGACGGTGCGTTGAGAGCAGCTTGGTTGGATGCCGTCGTCAGGTTCACCAGATGAAGCGAACCTTTACGGATAAAGATGGCGCCGCCGTCGCGTCCGGCATGATTGTCGGCGAATAAGGCATTCCTGATTTTATACGCCGGACCTGACGCATTGCTTTGGGAGAAATAGACCGCGCCGCCTTCGCCATGTGACCATTGATCTTCTGCTTCCGCTTTGTTCCCCATGAAGACGATGTTGAAGAGATCGAAGGAGGTGCTTATAGCATTTGCATAAATTGCGCCGCCGCTGCCACGGGCGAGATTATCCCAGAATACCATGTTCCTGAGCGTAACCGCGCCGTCGGTATAGAGATAAAGTCCGCCGCCATGATATTCATAACAACCATCAGCTTCGCAGGTGCTGTTGTCTTTGAAGGTTCCCTCCGTCATCACCAGGTTATTGACCTTGTAGAACAGCATCCCCCCGCCATGCCCCCACCTGCCGCTGGAATTGCCGATGATGCTGAAATTGCTGATCCGCACCTGCACCTGGTCATTGAGCAAGTCCATGAACATACCGCCACCGCCGTTCGCATTGCCACCGCTGCCCAAGGATCGGTTACGGCACAATGCCAGGTCTTCAAACACCAGGCTGTCGGCAAATGCGGTCTTCTTGAAATAAATGCCGCCGCCGTCGTTGCCGTGAGCCACGCAATCCTCGATGGTGATCCCTTGGAAACGCATGTCTCCGATCAGGTCATAGGCGTAGATGCCTCCGCCGTATTCATCGGCATAAGCATTACGGATGGTGACATTGGAAAAAAGCGTCCCGCCATTGGCGCGACTGAGGTAGATTCCGCCGCCCTCCTCCCAATCGCACACGGCGTCCTCGATGGTCACCTCCGTCAAGATCAGGCTGTCGGCAACATCATAGATATAAATGCCGCCACCCTGATTGCCGCCGAGGGTTCCAAGAACCGTGATATTGTTTAGGTGAGCTTCGCTGTCAACATCTTTGATGTAGATCGCACCGCCCTGCCCATATTGACCCTCGGATTCGGTAATGTCGACATCCTGGATTGTCAGCTCGCCGATAATCTGCCAGGCGAGGATCGCCCCGCCGTGATCGTCCGCCCGCGGGCTGGTAAAGGTTGCCTCTTCGATCCTCAACGTCCCGGAAATATTCCGGAAATAACATCCCCCGCCATGATTGTAACGTGCATTGGCGTCAGTGACATTCAGCGAATTGACCAAAACATCTCCCTGGACGCCATTCACATAGATGCCGCCACCGTCATCGTTGGAATAGGGTTCCTCGAGAGTCCAATCAGTCAGTGTCAGGTTGCCTTCGAGTTCGGTGGCGTTGAGTGCGCCGCCATTGCCCCATTTCGCCCGTGGATTGACCATCTCGATGCCGGTTAAGGTGACATCTCCATCAATCGCAGTTATCAGCATTCCGCCGCCGTCATCGAGGGAAGTCGGCGCGCCGAAAAACAGTCCGTCTCCATGCAACTCACCCCCAACGTTGTCGATATTCAACGCCGGCAAACCGCAATCGTCCGGAAAGAGGATGAAATCCTCCAACGAGAGGTTGTAAAATCCAAGATCATTCCCCTGGTTCCGGATACGGATTCCTCCTCTGCCATGAGTGACTTTCAGATCCCGAATCTCGAAATTGGCGCTGTTTTGTAAGTCGAAGACGTAGTATTCATCCCAGGGATCCGCCGCACCATCGGCGTCGATGATCGTATTCTCAGTTCCTGCGCCGCGTATCACCAGATTGCAATTGGCGCGATTGAGGGAAATGGGAAAAGATCCTTCGTGCGCCCGATTGTATACCCCCGACGCCACATTGATGGTGGCAGGATTATCCGGCGTGCCCAGAACCACATGGCTGACTGCATAGGTGATGGTTCTCCAGGGATGATTGGGATCGGTTCCGCTATCGCCATTGTTCCCATTTATAGCGACATAATACTGTGGTGGTTGAGCGAAAATCCCGACAACGCTTGTCAGCATTATCGATATGACGATTTTGATAATTCTCATGGCTGACCTCCTTTGGGCTTTGAACTTCAGACTTCAGGCTTCAGACTTCAGGCTCCAGACTTTTACCAATGGTTTTAAATATTCAATTTTTTGACAATTTCTTTCAGTTTTTCATCTGCGGAGGCTTTACTGACAACGCAGGTACCGGCTCCCGCCATTCCACCGCCTCCGTACTCTTCCATCAAGTGGCCGATATTCGCCTTGCAAGTGCGGTTGAAGATGCTTTTTCCAATGGAGACTTTGACACGGTTTCCCGCACCGGACTGAAGCCGAATTTGAACATTCCCCGCAGGAAAATGGACAAAGGCGGTGAAGCGATTTCCACGCGGCGAACGAGCAACTTCACGGAAATCGGTGATGATGACCTTTCCGTCAAGCCGCGAGTTTTTCTTCAATTCCTCAACATATCGTTCTTCATCAGCTTGATACAGTTGAACCCGCTTGGCAACCGGCGGGAGTTGAAGTATCTCCTCCGGGGCTTTCCCGCTCATGATGCTGTTCATGATCATCATGGCGTAAGTATGTTCCGGGTAAAAACGTGGATCGACCGTATAGGCAACCATGATCCAACCTTTGGGAGCGGTTATGTCTTCCTTGGTCAGGTCTGCTGTGGCAATACGATCCACTTCCTTGATAATCGGGACATAACGCTTTAAATCGGGGGAATTATAGTATTCAAACACCTGGCGTGAAGTGCTGGAGGCTTCCCCGTATTTACCTTTGACGTTTTTTAGGAGTTCCGGATCTATTTGAGAGGTATCATGATTGTGGAACCACATCCCAGCGTCGGGATGGAACGGCAGATGGGCAATGATGTCTCCAGGATTCAATAAATCGAGCACCTCTCCTTCCTCAATGAACTTGGGATCGGAGAAACTGATGTCGGCAATGTTTTCCATTTTGTAAATCATTACCGCGCTGACGATTCCATCGAAATCAAAACGAGTAATAAGATTCATGTTTTTTACCTGCATGTTAATGTTTTTATGTTTTCACTACTGACTATTTGACATCCTGAACGAGGATTTTATTGTCCCGGAAGAGAGGAATGAGCACGCGATCGCGTTTGGAATCGTACCCAATACCTGCTGGGGAACGCACGCCCTTGACTAAAACAGTAATATTCCCGGCTACATCGACCAGGTAAATCGTCATGCTTTTCCAACTGGAGACCGCGAGACGATTGTCGTTCAGTTCGACCAATCCGTCCAGTGAGCCGGAAGGCAAAATTTTCGCAACTTCATAAGTTCCATCGCCATGAACCTGGAATAGTTCATTGCCTCCAAAGGGAACTACATAGAGATTTCCGGTTTTCGTATAGACGATTCCATTGGGACGGTTCAAATCGGAGTTCATACACAGTGTCTGCACTCTGTTCTCCTGGTCGATCACATAGACGGCATCCCTGCCGGTTGGTTGCGCGCCGTTATCGCCTTTGGAAAATCCGGAGTCGGTGATATATACCCGTCCATCGGGACCAGTGGTAGCGCCATTTACAAACGTCACCTCCGGGATGCGGATATCGACCAGATGTTCACCCGATTCACGATCAAACAACCGAACGGCATCTATGTCACAGACATACAACCTATTTTCGGAAAAGGTCATGCCTTTGGGTGCGTTCAAAATTATCGCCCCATCCGCACCGTTTATCCAGGCAAGTTCAATTACTTTACCATCCGGGTCGATACGGGAAATGAATCCGTTATCATCCTCAATAAAAGGACCACCATTGATGTTGGAAACGAGGTAAACATCGTTCTCTGGATCGTACAGCACTGTTTCCGGTGTCAACAGACCAATGTTTTGGATGTAAAAACTGCCGGTCTTGGCTTGTGTTTCCTTAGGCAGCGTTTTCACATGTTTTAATCCGACTAAAATTGCAGCGATAACTATCACCACCACCACAATTAAAATGATGATTTTCTTTACCATGGTTCTTTCTCCTCCCTTATTAAAGTTCACTCTGACAAATAACGAGCGGTATTTTACAAATGACAAACTTGTATACCTAATTCTAATTGTAGCGCTTCTGCAATCAACGATCTGTGACATGCTAGTGGATTTTTCTCCACACAGAAAAGGCAAATTGACTTTTTACCTTCAATATTATTACTGTTAGAAATCGAATTCTCTTGAATGATTTCGCTTACTAATTGGCTAACAATTTCAGATGTTAATAGTGTTTTCTGATAAAATTTACGAAAAGTATCAGTCATTATTACTCTTTGATGTTTCTTTATATTTGCTGCTTTATCCGCATCTTTTTGGATTTGCCTTAATTCTTTTGTTGGAGCCAGATATTTTGCATGAGAGTATTGAATTCCCATCTCCTGTAATTTCAATTGCAGATATTTGCTATTGACAAAAGCATACTGACCTCCACGCATTCCCCGACGATTTCTGACATCCAGAAAAAGAGTAATATTATTATCTCGTAAGGTATGAAAAAAAGATTCCTCGGTTTGTCCATATACACCTATTGTGGAATGCGTGGAGGTCAGTATGCTTTTGTCAATAGCAAATATCTGCAAT
>CAZCRQ010000236.1:0-4896 GCA_964501095.1 uncultured bacterium
CTCTTAAACTAAACAATTACATAGTTTCTAATGATTTTTCTTTTAGATATTCCGCAATCGCTTCGATAACACTCTTCACTGCGGTTTCGAGATCGTCATTCATAATTATCCGATCGAACTGCTCCGCTTTTTCCCGCTCGAATCTATAACGTTGGAGACGTTTTTCGATGGATTCAGGTGTTTCGGTGCCTCGAAGCTCCAACCTTTTCCGTAATTCATCGATGGAGGTTACATCCAGATATATCAAGAGGGCATCGGGAAAAATCCGTTTCAATGACAAGGCACCAAGGACATCCAGATCGAAAATGACATCGAGATTATTCTCTAAGAAGTGCAAAATTTTTGATTTACGTGTGCCATAAAGGTCACCATGAACCTCCTCGAACTCGAGGAAGTCACCAACTTCAATGTAATCCTGAAATCGCTCACGGGAGAGGAAATCATAATCCACCCCATCCACTTCATACGCTCGTGGAGGACGTGTGGTCGAGGAGACTGAAAACCTAATATCCGGAAAATGTTCCCGGACGCACTTGATAATAGTGCTTTTTCCACCACCCGAAGGTGAAGCGAACACAATGGCACGTCCATAAGGATGATTGCGATGTCTCAATACCCCATACATTATAATTCATCCTTCATCCTTCATCCTTTTTCTAGGATACATTCTGCACCTGCTCGCGCATCTTCTCCAGCTCCTCCTTGATCTGTACAATCCAGCCGGTAATTTCCGGGCTTGCCGCCTTCGATCCCATCGTATTGACCTCACGATTCATCTCCTGGAGAAGGAAATTAAGCCTCTTCCCAATATCCTCGCCATCGTCCATCGCAGAAGAGAATAGTTCAAGATGACTTCGCAGACGCACCACTTCTTCCGTGATGTCCATCCGATCCACCAGGTAAGCGACCTCCTGCTCCAGTCGTCCTGGATCCACCTGGTCGGCGGGAATATATTTCTCGATGCGCTGACTCAGTTTCTCGAACTGCAATCCCAGGTTTTCAGCAGCTTTGGTTTCAATCTGATCCAGCAAATTTGCCACCAGTGACGAGCGTGAACGCAGCTCTTTCTCCAGATTCTCTCCCTCAGCACGACACAGACGCTTAAACTCCCCCAATGCCTGCTCCACTCCTGTCAATGCCAAGTTCAAACGGCGCTTGATCAGTGATTCATCTTCTTCCGGATGGAGATAATCGAGAATAGTCAACAGGTTGGAAAGGGATAAATCATCCCGCAGACCGGTTTTCCTGCCCAACTCCCGCATTCCTTCAATCAACTGATGGACAGTCTCGGGATCAAAGGTGAAACCATCCTTTAATTGAATCTCGCGCGGCTCCTGGATGAAAAGGTAGACTTTACCTCGCGCGAGGTGATTTTTGATTTTTTGACGGAATTCGTTTTCGTAAGGAATCAGAAGCCGCGGTAGTCGAGTCGAAATTTCGAGGAACCGATTGTTGAACGATTTTATCTCGATCCCGTAGCGGTACTCGTTGTCCTCGACCTCGGCGCGTCCGAATCCTGTCATGCTGACAATCACAATATCCTCTTGCTAACATCAAATGGTGCGACAATTTACGTTGTTTTTTCCCTCACCGCACCTGTTTCTCTCGATCCGGCGAGCAGAGAAATTTATGGGCTCGATAGCTTACGTAGCATTTCGGAATAGTACCAAGGGAATGGGTAGCATTTCAGTACAAACTCCTTAAAATCCTAGTTGAAGTATGATGTAAGTATAAAATTAACAAGGAAATTGTTGTTTAACTAAAGCTGGCACGTTAATTGCCTTTAAAAAATTCGTAGCATTAGTTTCTCAAATAAGTACCTTCTCCCTCCAAATAGAAGGATGCAACCGAGCGCCGAACGATGAGTGAATAGATGTATGAGTTGAACCGGCTCCAGCTTATGCACGATTCCTTATCCGGCGAGTGGTTCAAACCTGGTTCCCTTATGAACCAGGTTTTTTTATAGATGTCAGAGCCATCTTAGCCGGCGATTTACCTCCGACGCTGGCATGTCCCTTTCAGGCGCACTGAAAACAGCGCCAGGTTAGTCAGTCAAGGACCTAGCTTTTAGAAATATATTATCTTATTTTAGCAACATCGGTCAAGGAGGCTGCCTGAAGAATCATTTAGAAATTCCCCAATTTATCTTAGATTATCTAGGTGTTGAATCGGATGAATGTTCCTCGCTATTTCAAATGGAACGCATAACCCATTTGAAACAGTGAAGAATTCCTATAGTATTTATTAGATTATTAGCGAAATGGCACGAAAGAAGAAAAAAAAGCACCCTGCTGAACCAAATCTCATCACTCCAGGCGCCTTAGAGGAGCAACTTTCCACTCTTGTCGGGAAAGCGGTAAAAATCACGCTTACCCAGAATCGGGTTCGTATGACGAGTTTCCGTCATTTCGCAGGAGAGGTTCACCTGCGTCTCCATGAACGGTTTTTACTTGCACCCCAAAAAGTTATCCGGTCTTTTGCCGAGTGGATATTGGAGCCGCGCCGTGGAGTCCCGCCGACTATCCGCGATTACAGCCGTTCTATCGCTGTTATCAATCATCCTTATCCAACCCTGAAATCTGTCACACCGCGAACGAACGAACTTACAGGAGAGGTCGGCTTCACCCGCGGTCGAACTTATGATCTGGCAAAGATCGCCGCTCGGATCAACCAGGAATTTTTTAACGGTACCATTCAGATTCCGGTGATGTTTGGGCGAGATACCTCCCATCAACGCGTACATTCCCGACGGCTTGGCTCTTATAATTCGGCACAGCAACGAATCCTCATTCACCCCGTGCTTGACAATCCCCAAGTCCCGGAGAACGTGGTCGCATTCACGATCTATCATGAGATGCTTCATTCATTGCAAAATCGGGATCAGAAACGACCGCATGATTTACTCTTCCATTTAGCGGAACGCGCCTTTCCCGGTTACGACGCGGTGATGAAATGGAGGAATGAGAATGCGAATTTCCTCGCCGGATACGGATCCCAGCCCGCCTTGGACTTGAAAGAATAGCAGGCAGGAAAATCCGCATACTTAAATCCATATACTCCAATCCGCGATTTGTAATCCGCATTCTATAATAGCGATTCTTATTGCTTGTTAGAATTCTACTTCCTAGATTGAACCAGATTCAAGCAAGCCAACTTCAGACAAACCTTGCACCTTGATCTCTTCAGCGGTAAATCGTAGATTCAGCCGCTTTTTTGAGCAAATACATATCACTGATACGAGATAACCGATTAGACTAACTATGTCTTTTTTAGAGAGATACCGTAAAAGTCTGAAACCGCTGGAAGTGGAAGAGTGGGTGGATATTGTAATCTACCGACCACTTGGCTACTTGGTGGCGAAACCGCTGTCGTACACGCCGATCACACCCAACATGGTGACCATTATCTCGGTAGTAGTAGGATTGGCGGGCGCTTACGCCATCGGATTGGGCTCGGATGACGGTATCATTCTCGGAGCGTTGCTTTACGCCTTTGCCAATGTCCTTGATTGCACCGATGGGCAGTTGGCGCGAATGACCAATCGGTTCTCTCGTTACGGACGCATTTTTGACGGTGTTGCCGATTACATTGTGGGAGTGGCGGCATTTATCGCCATCGGAATAGGATGGAGACCACAGGGATATGACCTGACCGAATGGTGGCTGCTCGTGCTGATCGGGGGAATGGCATGCACCTCGTACCAGAGCATGCATTTGAACCATATCCGCGAAGCTTATCTGCACCTGATTGGGACAGATCATGTCACAGAGACCCGTCAACAGCGAAGAAAAAATTCAACAACATCGACAAAACGTAAATTTTTCCTGCTCCCCTTCTATCTGTTATACCTGCTCTATCTGCGGGTTGAGCGAGTGGTGCGACGCACGGTCAAAGTGCCGATAGAAGTCGCTGATCCTCAGCGTCGCGCCAAAGGTCTGCGCTTCATTTTGATCCTCTGGACCTTTACCGGCAAAGGAACGCATGTGACAATGCTGACGTTATTCCTGCTCTTGAAGCATCCCGAAGATTATTGCTGGTTTTCCTTGATTCCCTGGAACCTGTGGATACTTTTCACCTGGATCGGACACAAACGAGTTATAAGATCAAAAACTCTAAAAGGAGCCTTCCGTCGATGAGAGCCGTCATCCTGGTTGCAGGCGCATCGAAACGTATGGGAGGGATTACAGAATCGACGCCGAAAACGCTGCTTAAAGTCGGGAACCGTCCCATCCTGCAGTGGATGCTTTCAGCCTTACTCCATGAACAAATCCAGGAGGTCATTTTCGTCTGCGGTTATTTAAAGGAGCAGATCCAGCAGTTTGTCCACGATCAATTTCCCGAAATACAGACGACTTGGATTGAGAATGAAGTCTATGCGGAGACAAATACCGCCTATTCGGTCTGGTTGACACGAGAGGTTGTTCTCGCCAAAGAGGAACCAATTCTTTTACTTAATGGCGATGTAGTTTTTGATTATCGTGCCATCTCGGCTACTCTCTCCGCCGGGGAGGGCAATGTCCTCGCCACACGTCTTGATCGTGTCGCTGAGGAGGAGGTTAAAGTCCGTCTGGATTCCGATCGCTGGATTCTGGAGATTGGCAAACAGATCGCGCCAAGTTCCGCGGCTGGTGAATCTGTCGGGATAAACAGGCTCTCCTTTCAACTTTTATCCGAACTCTACCCTGTTTTAGAGCAGCGAATACGGTATGGAAAAGGCGCCTTTGAGTTTTACGAAGTCGCCTTCAACGCCATGATCCAGAATGGAACCGTTTTCTCTATCGCTGATGTTACACCCTTTCCGGTGATGGAAGTCGATACGGTTGAAGATTATGAGGAAGTCGAACACGCCATCGCACCGTGTCTCATCGTGAGCTAGCAGCTTGTGTAGCACGTGCG
>CAZCRQ010000237.1:0-4880 GCA_964501095.1 uncultured bacterium
CTCGCAGGCGGGGACGCCTACGCTACCCCTCGCAGGCGGGGACGCCTACGCTACCCCTCGCCGGCAGGGACGCCTACGCTACCAAAGCCCGAAACCAATCACTTATGTTCATCCTTCATCCGTTCATCCCAAGCGCCGGGCAGACCTTTCAAGTGCTTGTCGAACCATTCGAGGTGCATCTGTTTGCTCAAAAGATAAGTCGTGCGTTTTCCCACCATACCGTGATCTTCACCCGGAAAACGGACAAATTCCACCTCCCGTCCCAACACCTTCAAAGCCGTGTACATCTGATCGGATTCCATTACAGGAACATTTACATCAGCGTCACCGTGGAGGAGAAGCAATGGGACAGTGATATTATCGGCGGAATAAAGTGGGGAATGCTCGATATAATACTCTTTGGCGTTCCAGGGATAATTCCTGGCGGTTGCCATATCGCTATAAAGATAGCCCCACCAGCCGACTCCCCAGTAACTCGCCAGGTTGGAGATGCCATAATCGCTGATTCCGACGGCATAAGGGAAGTAGTCAGGATGATTTTTCGGCATTGAGAGGAGATACATGGTGAGGAATCCGCCATAACTGCCGCTGACCGGTGCAACACGGGCGCCATCAATTCCAGAAACATGTCCGATGAGATGCTTCACACCTTCATTCATGTCACGGCTGACCAGTGTACCCCAATCATTCGGATGGGCATCGGCGAATCGCTGCCCCCAACCGGCGGCACCGCGCGGCGTGGGGATGTAGACAAAGTAGCCGCGATTGGCGAAGACATGGCTCATCCAGAGGAATCCATCCGCATAACCATATACTCCACCATAAAAATCAATTACCATCGGATAACTTTTCGCGGGATCATAACCGAATGGATAATAAAGATAACCCGGAATAGTGACTCCATCGGAATTGACATAGTCATAATCCTCGATTCTGGGGACGGGGGCGATCAGTCGATCATACTCGCGGTGCAGGTCGATCAACACTCCACCCAGGCGTTTTTTCGTATCATACCAGTAAAGATCGCCCGGGCGTTCGAGGATGTCGCCCTGGTAGACACATATACCCGATTTTTCATCCTCAGCGGCACGGAAAAAGGAAGCGCCGGGGGTCAGTAAGGGATATTCATCGAAAGCACCCGGCTTTTTCAGGTCATAGAAGTATAGCTTGATCTTTTTGTTGTACAATCCGGTAAACCCGATACGACCATCCTGTTTCCAGAAAATCAACCCGCTTCTGCCTGTCCCGTATGCTCCTTGCGCCACGGCAGGCTCGAAATCTCGTGTGTGGTTCACCGCCTGTTTGCTCTCCAAGTCCAGAATCCAGAGGTCGGTCTGGTTATCATTATGATCGGGAAATTCATCTCCGACCGGATCCATCGGCGCATCAAAAGCGATTTTCTTCCCATCCGGGGAAATTGTCAGATGGTTGACCGAAGAGGACTTAAACTCGAAGAGACGTTCGCTTTCACCGGTCAACGTTGAGATGAGCCAAAATTCTGTAATTTCGTAAGGACGTTGCTCAGATGTTACATAACGAGTCATCAGAATTTTCGATCCATCGGGGAAAAGCTGAAAAGAATCCGCATTATACTTCCCGGAGGTAAGACGGGCGTGCGCTTTTCCATTAAAGGCGTAATAGAAGATCTGGGTGTTATCACGCCAGTCACGCCAGCGATCCTCCAATCCCCACATCGCTTTGTAGGGTTTGGAATCATCGGATTTATATTTCTCCGTTTTCGTGTAATAGAGCAGTCTGCCATCGGGACTCCAGGTGAAACTGCCGGTGTCTTTCAACTCCGTTAAAATTTGTTCGAGTTTATTCGATTCACGATACCAGAGGTAAACATCTTTCCCCTCATCATTCGGCGCTGCCAACAATAAAATTTTCCCATCAGGTGACCATAATGCTTGTGAAATGCCGGTAGGATTGCGGTATTCCCATATTTTTCGCTGGGACTTTGGATTCAAATCCCATACTTCGAGATGATCCTCGCGTCCTCCCAAGTCGGATTTCCATTTTACCAGATCAAGCGCCAGCCAATTGCCATCACGACTGATCTCCAATTGTTGAATCGATTCCACCAAGCCATAATCGGTTAGATCGAAGGGATGTCTGGGATCGAGTGTCAGTTCTGGATATAATTCTTGGCTTACATCTTTATCCGGTGTCAAGGCAGCTTTGAACGACCAGGTGGTGAGGGAATCTTTTCCCATGATCGCGGTGATCAGGAGTAAACGACGCCAGCCGGCATCCAGAGTGACCTCCTTAGAGACTTTTTCCGTATCCGAAGCGGCGGTGGAATATCTGGATAAAACTTCATTCCCATCGATGAACAAACGAAACGGTGCTCGTCCGGTTACCGAGAGGTCTGGTTTCTGCCAAGCGGGCACTTGGAGATATACTGCGGCGTAAGAAAGATGAATCACCGGCGCGCCAAGTTCGGGCAAGGGCGAGATGGAGAGGATGGTGTCGGAACGGGATTCCATTTTTACTGTTTGATTCGGAGTAAATTGAATGGTCGAACCTTCCAGCAGCCACAATTCCTTGGGATCGACCGGCGGCGCTTCGAGAAGCGTTTTCACCCGGTCATAAGAGGTGTCCAAATCCAAGATGGCAAGAGGCATTGCGGTTGCTTTGCATGCCAGCCATTTATCAATAATGATTTCTTTAGCTGTGGAAGTATTTGAAATAACAAATACTAACGCTAAAGCTACGACCTGGATCAATGTTCGGTCTTTCATGATAAATCCATTATGTTATGTTATCTCGAATTATTCCATAGTCAGTATATCATCAAATTATCAAGGGCAGGATAAAGAACAAGTCAAACTAAGAAAAAATGACCTCTCATGCCAGTAAGCCAACGAGGATGGAAAAAATATCTCAGGCAACGCCTCGATATTTTCAAATATCGAGACTGGAGCCCCAAACCGATTATTTTGCTTTGAGTGCTTGGATTCCAGAAAAAAAATGAGTATTATTCTAGTGTAATGGCGTAAAGAAATGGGAGAAGAAAAAGGGCATTACGAAGGGATTTAAAATGGATGAGACTAAAAAATCGAAAAAACCTGAAGATGACTTTCATCACGAATCTTTTGCGGAAGAAACTTTAAAGCAGGAATCAGAAAAGGAAGAAGAGGAATTCAAGGGTACAACTTCAAGAACATCTTGGGAGAAGCTGATTTCATCAGCGGATCGGCTACTCAAGAACACCTTGGAAGCGGCTGGAGATGCGGCGCAGCGAGGGAAAATTGAGTTGGAAATCGCTTCTATCAAGCTCCGTCTGCGCTCTCTTTATTCCAAGTTAGGAAATAAAGTGTTCCATATTGTTGAAGGAGAAGAGGAGAGCAATCCTTTGACCGATCCCGACGTGCAGGATCTCTTTGAGGAGATCCGCCTGACGCTCGCCCGTCTGGCGACAGAAAGACGACGTTTGGAGAAACTCCGCGATGAATCATCCGATTCTTCACGTTTTGTCGGAGCTTGAAATGGATTTTTCACTTTGTTCAGAGTGCGCGCTTCAGCGCGTTTGAGTTCGGAGTTCACGCTTTAGCGTGCTCCTGAAAGTCGAAATAAAGATTACAATTTAATTAGTTGCTCAAAGACAACCTAAAGGTTGAACTCCAAACTCCAACCTAAAGGTTGAACTCCAAACTCAACAACTAGAAAAACGCCTCGGAAGAGAGCCTCCGAGGCGTTTGGGAACAAGAAGCGTTTGATTTTGAGGCGAAGCTATTGTATTTTAACATCATGGACGGGGGGCGGCGTGAAATCAATCTGCGAGAGAGATCAACGCCTCCCTCTGTCCTCTACCTCAGGCGTTGTGAAAACCAGCGCTATCCAGATAGCCTTCCAGGGTCCCACCGATGTAAAAATCTATGGAAGCCCCTCCGCCATGTCCGGTGGCATCGAAAACTATGCCAGCCAGGTAGCCCGGACGCCCCGTCGTCCGGGATTTTCCGGTTTATGTTTCAATTTCCCTGGACGACGGAGCGTCCAGGCTACCTGCTGACGTTTCCGACCGCACGCAAAGCCTTGCCGGAAGCGTTGGAATTGGATGTCTGCAAAGCGTTTTCCGCCGCTGCATCATGCGAAATGATCACTTTGGCGCCGACGACGTTGACCTTGGCATTGAATTCACTGTCGCCATTGACCTGCAGCGCATTACCGGTGTCGTTGTTCGCCGTGATGGCGTTTGCACCAGCGTTATGGGTAACGGTTAAACGATAACCGTTCGAGTCCATATTATGTAAATATTGGTCTCCCTGCTGATTACTCCATGAAGGCATTTTTCTTCTCCTTTTTTTAAAGTTGGTATGCATAGGGACCTCCATAGATCCCTATATCGCTTCTTGATCCATCTAAATCTATTACATTTGGATGTCCAGAGTCAATAGCTGGAGAGTTATTTGATAATTCGTAACTTCCTTCAATGAATAATGGATCTTGAAAGATATAACCCGTCCCTGGTTGTATCCGTCCCAAATTAGCTATAATATTGTTATTGAATAAATTATATGCATGAAAAATAGGATTAGGATAGTTTGCAGCATTCCAAAAACCATATCCTTCCGAATTTACAATGATACAATTGATAAATCTATTCCATGAATAACTTAATTGAAGACCATTAATATTGATATCAAATATGCAATTGATAATATTTGGATTACATATTCCTGTAACAATACCGTTTTCGCAGTTTTTAATTATACAATTATAAATTGTGAAAGATGATACATTAGCAAGTATTCCTTCAGCAATAGCATTTTGAATAGTAAAACCATGAATAACAAGAATAGTGTCTTCACCACTATAGCATGTAATTCCTCTTGCCCATTCACTTGCATCAATAATCGTCACTTCGGGTCCCTCTT
>CAZCRQ010000238.1:0-4844 GCA_964501095.1 uncultured bacterium
GTTGTAGTCGGCACCCAGTGGGGTGACGAGGGAAAAGGGAAAGTCGTCGATATCTATGCGGAACATGCCGATGTGATCGCCCGGTTCCAGGGGGGCAACAACGCCGGCCATACCCTGGTCGTCGGGGGGATACAGACCATACTGCATCTCATTCCCTCCGGCATCCTCCATGGGGGAAAAATCTGCATTATCGGCAACGGCGTCGTTGTGGATCCTCTGGTTCTGATCGAGGAACTGGACAGCCTTCAGGTGAGGGGCCAGCTTCCCGCCAATACCCAATTTTTCCTCAGCGAGAAGGCGCACGTCATCATGCCTTATCACCGGCGTATCGATGTCGCCCGGGAATCGCATGGCGTCGGCAAGAAGATCGGCACAACCGGCCGGGGCATAGGGCCGGCCTATGAGGACAAGATCGCGCGGATCGGCATACGCGTCTGCGATCTCCTCGACGATGAGGTATTCCGGGAAAAACTTGAAAGAAACGTGGCGGAGAAGAACTTCTACCTGACGAAGCTCTTCGGGGAAGAACCGGTCGACGGAGCCGCGATTCGGCAGGAATACCGGATCTATGCCGACCGCATTCGGCCCTATGCGGCCGACTGTTCCCTTCTGCTGCAAAGGGAAATTGCGAAGGGGAAAAAGGTCCTCTTCGAGGGCGCCCAAGGGTCTCATCTCGACATCGACCACGGTACCTTTCCCTATGTCACCTCCTCAAACACCGTCGCCGCAAACGCCGCCAGTGGAACCGGTGTGGGTCCGCAGGCCGTTCAAGCGGTGGTCGGAATCTGCAAGGCCTATACGACGCGGGTGGGACAGGGTCCCTTTTTAACGGAGCTCAATGATGAAACGGGAGCCAAGCTCCAGCAGATAGGTCAGGAATTCGGCGCCACGACAGGCCGTAAGCGCCGATGCGGCTGGCTTGACATGGTTTTGGTCCGCCATGCTGTTCGGCTCTCCGGCGTCACCGGTATCGCCCTGACCAAACTCGACGTCCTGACAGGAATTACGAAGCTGAAAATTTGCACCGGCTACCGGAGTCAGAGGGAGGAGTTCTCCGAATCCGTGCCAGCCAACCTCCGCCTTCTCATGCAGTGCCGGCCCGTCTACGAGGAGTTGGATGGCTGGACGGAGAATATCCGAGGAGCCAAAAGGATCGCAGACCTTCCCCGGAACACCCGGCGCTATATCGAACGTCTTGAGACCCTGGCCGGAGTCCGGATGGTACTCGTCTCCGTGGGCCCGGATCGGAACGAAACGATTATCCTCACCGATCCTTTCGAGGGCTGAGGAGATGGCGGAAATCACGTCAGTGCTTGAGATTATTGCTTGACAAGGGGATGTTGTTCCTGTTAGGAGGTTCAGCTCAAAATCCAGGGGTCGTTAGCTCAGTCCGGTAGAGCAGCGGACTTTTAATCCGTTGGTCGCGGGTCCGATTCCCGCACGACCCACCACCAGCAAGGGCTTCCGCAAGGAAGCCCTTTTCTTTGGTCTCTACGAGTCTCTACGTTTATGCCCAAAAAAGGGTTCATCTGCTTGATGCCTACTTCCCGTAGTCAATAAATGAAGGCGATGAGATTCTGTCGCAGCTTTCGGTCCGAAATGCTCAGGTGCAAAAAAGGAAAAAACAATTTGCCATTTGTCGCTGTCACCTTCAACTGTTGGGCGGTATGATTTCATTAAACAAGCTTTTTCGGCAGCTCGATATCGTATGATTTCTCCTTTGGGTTGTTTGGTATAGCCCTCACACAAACTGTCTCTTCTTTCTGCTGAATACCTGAATCTCTGGATTTATTTATTTTAGAGGTGGCCTTTCTACTCAGAAGCTCCGGCGGCCTTAAGTATTTTGACAACATCCTCTTTCTTTGCCGCCAATGCAAATTTTGTGGCCGTCATCCCGTCAGAAGATCGGCGATAATTTGGTGATGCACCTTTTGAAAGCAACGCATTCACCAGAAGTACATTTCCCTGCCAGGAGCACTCCATCAAAGGGGTGGATCCTATCGAGTCTACAACATTCGGATTGGCACCATGTTCAAGCAGCAACAAGGCAATAAGCTCATGCTTTTGAATGATCGCTGCGCTGAGCGGTGTTATTTGATTTGAAGCCGAATTAACATCTGCTTTAGCATCCAGCAAATATGAAACAACATCCTGTTTACCAGCCCAAGATGCCTCAATTAATGCATAACTACCACCACTCGTTTGGGCATTCACATCAATTCCAGCATTTATCAATAATTTAACTGTTGCCAGATCACCCTTTGCAGAATAGAAACTCAAACTATTGGCAGAAGCAATGATGTTATTCTTCTGCAGTAATCCAATGACGGAATGTTTGGGACTTGAGGTCTTGAATCGTTGGCTAGTAATCAGATGAGAAAAATCAACTACTATATTTGTATAATGATCAGATTGTTGGTCTGTGATGACGCCTTCAGATGGTACAATAATCGCATCGGGGATTAAATTCGTACTATGAAGGACAATTTCGACAATTGCCTTAGCGTAACAATCTGTGATAGATGAGTGCAGTCCAAACTCATCATAAGCCATTTTCCCGGATGCAGAATCGGACCAAGAAGAAGGTTTTATTGTTAGTGCAACCTTCTTTGATCCCTGGCCTTTCGCTTCACTCAGAAAGCTTACCAAATTATTAAGTTCAGTGACATTGGGAAGAACAAAGCCGTTTAGTACATTACCCTGTACATAGGTCGCCAAGATTATCAATAGAATAGCAGAGGCAACCCACTTATATTTATTAAATTTTTTAACTAATGAAATTGATGAATATTTTCTCTCATAATAGCTATATATTTCAGATACCATAAAAACCACTAACGCAACTACAGACGCACTTAGCGCACCAATAGATCTATATGATGCCCAATTTTCTGCTGTTGCCAGATTGGGCGAATACGAGCACAACACACATGTCGCTGCTAAAAATATCATTAGTGCACCATCGACCGGACCGTGTGCCCTAATGAAAAATAGAGAACCGACTATTAATATTAGAATTACAGAAAATTGCAGAACAGTATTAGACGGAACCGCGTATAACGATAGGGCGTTTGCAATCGGTTCAGATAGGAACCATACGAACTTATTATAGATATTTTGCACAAGACCAAACCGATCAAGTTCGCCGGGAAAAATATGTTGACCGATCTTGAATATGAGCAAACCGAAAAGCATTGCACTAATGAATGCCGCTGCAGCATCGATCATTCTGTCTGGTTTCCAATCAGACCTAATTTTAGGTTTGGAAATGATTGATATTAATATACCAACACAAAAAAACATTCCTATCGGTTGATAAATGAGAAGGGAACTTAATAAAAGCAGCGCGGATAGAAGAACAGCCACAACCCTTGAACGTTCACGTATAGTGCATACTGGTGTAAGAATAAATGCACTCAATAGCGCAATAGCTCCGGCGAAGGGGGTTGTGCAGTGTTGAGCCCATGATGCGTAGACCTGAAACGATGGCAGCAGCAAAATTCCGCACGCTATAGCCAAAGATGAGATGAAACTTACGCAATGTAACCGGGAAAAAAAATAGATCCCGTAACCTAGCAACCATATTCCAAACAATGTAACAGCTCTCAGCCCCACAAGATTATCAATTGAGCCTGTTAAACGGAACCCAAGATCAAGAAGCACGCCATTCAATGGCCTTCCTGAACTGATCAGCGCAAAAAACACATCTTTGGTTCCGAATATAGCGTTCCGGAGGAAGATATAGTCGTCCATCACGCCGTATTTATTTGAAAGTACTACAGAATATGCAAATAGGACGACAGTTGCTATGATTAGTGATGCCGAGAGTCTTTGAGAAATACTCTGCTCTCGATTATCTCTTATAAACATTGCCCTTTTTTCTTCACTCATTGATAGTCCCTGTTTATGTCACTGGATTCACAAGCATTATTATCAAACCATGCACACTCAATCAAGGCGCCACAATTCAAACCATAGATATGCAAGTAACTGCTTACCAGTCGCCCAAATTTTGAATCTAGTCGTTCCATAGCCACGTGGTAACTCTTTAGTAGGAAATTCGATACGTGGAATCTGCAATTTATAGGCACGTACAACCATCTCAATATCAATTGACAACCCAAAGTCGAAGATCTTCATTCGATTAAAAGCTGAACGTTTCCACCCCTTAAATCCATGCAGTACGTCGCGAACCCAGACTCCTTCACGACGCCAGACAAGCATGGCAATAAAAGCCAATCCAAGAACTCCCCATTTTCGAGGGCGTAAGAAATGTGTGTCTTCCTCGTTAACTGATTTTGATAGTTGTCGACTTGCAATAATCAACTCGTAACCTTTTTCAAAAAGGGGTCTGAACTTGTGCATGTCTTCCGTTAGAAGCGTCCCTTTGGGGAAAAAAGCGATAACTGCATCGCCAGTTGCCATGTTGTTGGCGTGAACATAAGCCGCATTCAGACCACTTTTAGGCTGGGGATAGACATTTATTCCTTGACTTTCAAGATACTCTACTGTTCCATCGGTGCTACCCCCATCCACAGCGAATATTTCATCAAATTCATCACGTGGAAGATTGGGTACATCTATTTTACAGCCTTGTAATTCATTCCATACAATCAGGCATAGTGAAATCTTCATGCTATCCTCTTACTACGCGCAATTCATTTGCCATCTGTAGTGCCTCTTCAACTGCAACGTCAGAGTTCATATGCCTCCATTGCCCCCACCGCCCTAGTCCGATAATGCCGTTTTTAAGTGCCCAATCGAGAATAATCTGAACCGCTTCAGGTTTGCCAAGCGTGTTTATTGGGTAAGCAAATTCATTGTGGAAACGAACATCATTAGTC
>CAZCRQ010000239.1:0-4773 GCA_964501095.1 uncultured bacterium
TTCCGGATGCGCCCTCATCTCTTAAGATCTGAATCTCATCGGGGGAAAGCGCTTGACTGATTGCTCTATTTTTAGATGGAAGGATTTTGTGGGGACAGTATGGGAACATTTACCGTAAAGTGTAGCGCGTACGGGACTCGAACCCATGTTACCGGCGTGAGAGGCCGGCGTCCTAACCGCTGAACGAACGCGCCAATCAGGTAAAACACAATGAAAAGTAAGATACCTCACCCGCAGAATCAATCTCGGCGTCCCTGGCGTGGAGTTATTTATGGTAATCGCCAAGTCGCAAGTACACCATATAAATCAATGGGATAGAAGCAAGTTGAAGCGCCACTGAAAAAATCACCAGTGACAAGAGCGACCAATCGTAGAGAATGCCCATCACCGCGCTCCCGATGAACCAGGCGATTCCGAATCCGGTGTTGAAGACTCCATAGCCGGTTGCCCGACGATTACGAGGAACCAAGTCGATTACCACAGCTCGTATCACCGATTCCTGGGCGCCTAAGCCGATTCCCCAGAGCAGTATCCCGCCGAGGAGAGCGCCGACATTTGTGGAGAAAGCCAGCGGGGCAAAGGGGGCGGTAATACCGACAAATATCATGAGAATTGGTAAACCTATTTTATCATATAATCTTCCAATAAGCAAAGCACTCAAGGCATCCACTCCCATTGCACCGCTGTATAATAAAGGTATCCATTCATCTGGAATGAGTCTGGATATTTTTACATGGAAAGCGATCAAAGGGAAATCAGCGAATCCAGCTGCAACCAACCCTACCGCGACAAGATAGAGCCAAAATACTGTACGAAACGGTTTCTGATTAACTTCCTCCATTACATTTTCCAGTTTTTGGGGCTGAGGATAGATGAGTTTGGCGATGATAAGGGTGGAAATGGCGAGTAAAGCCGGTAAGACAAGGGCAGCAAAAGCATAAGGATAGCTGCCCTTCCAAGCCAGCACGACCGCAACGATCATCGGACCGAGCATAGCACCGATCTGATCCATCGCCTCGTGAATGGCAAATCCCCAACCTTTTCCAACTGTGCAGGCGGCGTGGGAGAGCATGGCGTCGCGAGCCGGGGCGCGTATCGCTTTGCCCAGTCGTTCAACTATAATGAGCACCGCCGCTGTCTCCCAATGTCCCGCCAACGCCAGCGCCGGCACCGCCAACACATTGACTGCATATCCGATGATGGTAATCAGCCAATAGCGTTGCGTGCGATCGCTGATGATACCGGTGAATATCCTCAGACCATAACCGATCAGTTCACCTAGTCCGGCGATGATGCCAACCGCCGTAGCACTGGCGCCGAGCAGAGCTAGATATGGTCCAGTGACGCTACGCCCCGCTTCATAAGTCATATCTGCAAAAAGACTTACCAAACCCATCAATAAAACGAATCGGAGTGCACTATGTCGTAAATGTTCGTCTTGCAAGTTTAACATATTATTTATTTGTCAACAATAATTTCTCCATCTGGTTCAAAGTTTCTTCGTATCGTTTCATTACTGTTCTGATGACAGTGGGATCAGTAATATCGACACCTGCTTGTTTTAAAGCCTCCATGGGGTAGACGCTATCGCCGAGCTTGAGGAAATTGAGATAGTCCTTGACGGCGCTTTGATCGCCTTCACGGAATCGTTCGGCAATCGCTTCCCCGGCGGCAAAACTGGAGGCATAGACCCAAACATAAAAGGTCCGATAAAAATGCGGGATTCGTGACCAACCGGCGTGAAATTCCTCATCCAAGACCAATTCCGGACCGTAGTAATCCTTCCAAAGTTTGGCGTAGGCATCTCCAAGCGACTGCTTGGTCAACGACTCCCCCCTCTCCGCCATCTCATGCGCCTTCAACTCAAATTCATTGAAGAAAATCTGTCGTAAAAAAGTGCCGGTGATGTTATTCATATACATATTTAGTAGGAACAACCGCTCGGTAGGATCGGTGGTTTTCTTCAGAGTATAATCGAGGAATAAAGCTTCACTGGCGACCGCTGCCACTTCAGCGACAAATAAAGAGTACTCCGAATAGTGATAAGGTTGATTTTTATTGGTCATATAGGAATGAATGGAATGTCCCATTTCATGGACTAGAGTGAAGACATCCTCCATCGTCCCCCCCCAGTTGAGCAAGAGATAGGGGTGGGAATTATAACTGCCCCAGGAGTAGGCGCCGCCTCGCTTGCCTTCCGAAGCGTAGACATCAATCCATCGCTCGCTGAAAGCTTTGGTGGCAACTTCTACATATTCAACACCATAGATATCACGCCAGAAATCCACTGCCATCTGCTTGCCCTCTTCATAAGTGATTTTCTTATCGCCCTCGGGCACCAGGCTCACGTAGAGATCGTAGACATGAAATTCATCCAATCCCAATACTTTTTTACGAAGTGCGGCATACCGATGAATCAAAGGGAAATTCTCATGAACTGTATTGAGCAGGATTTCGATTACGCTGTAAGGAACATTCTCTTTGTCCAGCGCCATGTCAATGGAACGATCGTATAGACGATTTTTTGCGAAGAAAATATCGCGTTGAACGTGTCCTCCATAAGTCGCAGCGAAAGTATTTGCATATTGAGTGTAGATTTTAAAAAGAGCCAAGGCAGCTTCTTTACGAACGTTACGGTTCTGACTCGCGACATAAGTATAGTATAGCGCCGGTATGATCTTCGCCGGTTGACCATCCTCTCCGGTGATGGTTGGCCATTCGATGTCCGCATAAACCATGTTGGAATAAGCTTCCTGCGGGGCGCTCGACATCAAAGAGGCTGACGCTAAAACCTCTTCGATCTCCCCGTTCCGGATGTGAGGTTTCATCCTGAGCAGATTTTCGAGGTAATGGTTGAAGGTCTTCAAGGTCTTGTTTTTCATGAAATTCTGAAGCGTCTTGTCATTCATTGAGGAAATTTCCGGTTCGATGAATGCTAACGCTTCATCTATGGCGGCACTTAGATTGTTGACTCTAGTATAAAGATCTTTCGTTACTTGATTGCGAGTGTCTATATCCTCATACTGACCGCTGTAAACTTGCAGCTCCTCATAATCGCGCAGGATTTGGAATTTCAAATTCAGTGCTTCCGCTAACATTTCTGCTGATTGATTCAATTTCCCCTTAAAATTGCCAATCATTGTGATCAATTCTGTGGTCTTGGAGTATGTTTCCTCAAATGCCTGCGGCGATGGGAAAATATCTTCCAAATTCCAACGGTATTCATTCGGTATCTCTTCCCGGTTTTCATAGTAAATTTTCTCGACACTTACTGTTTCTTTTCCTCCCGCCGAATATATTGGGAAGAGAGCTACGAACAATAACAGAATTACGCCTTTAAAAGTATGCATATTTGCCTCTTAATGTGGTTTATGTTTGTTATATAGTTTTCCAGGATTTTCTTGGAGTTTCCTCTCCAGTGTAAAGACAAAGAATTCCAATCTGAAGCCTCTTGAGATGTTTCATTTAATTCAGCCTGATGGACTTCATGTCTGCGAACCTTGTGTATCAACACACGGCATTATTACGCTAAGTCTACCAAACGATAAGAAACTTTTCCCCAGAATTAGTGTATATACTGAAGAAACTGGGGAATGATCAAGGAAATGGAGAGAGTGATTTGTCCCTTTTGTCTCTCCGCACTAAGGAATTAAACTGAAACCTTTTTCCTGGATCCGTGTCTTATCTATGTGCCTAGGACTAAACAATTATGTGAGGACAAAGATGAAATGTAAGAGATTATTTTTTAGAGATTATCTCCTCTGGTATGCCGGAGTTATCCTTTGGGGCGGGATATTCATCGCGGCAAGTCAGGCTGGGATGACCGCCGGAGAAGGATTTATCGGCATTTATTCCTCCAACTTGGATGATGCCATGTACGAAGCGCTGGGCTTGGAAGATGACGGAATCATGGTCGATGATGTGGTCAAAGACAGTCCCGCAGAGAAAGCCGGCATCAAACCTGGAGATATTTTGCTGGAAGTCGCTGGGAAGAAAATGACTTCGGCTGCCAGATTGGGACGTGTCGTGCGGTCCTTTGAACCGGGCAAGGAAATCGAGGTAAAAGTCTGGCGTGACCGGAAGATTATTAACTTGAAAGTTACCTTGTCCGAACAGGGGGATAATGAAATAATGAACAAGAGAAAATCGAAAAAACCTCATGCGTTTAAAATTTTCGAGGACTATGATGATGATGATGACAATCTCCTGTTCTTTCAAGGGAACTGTGAACCGGGAGTCTGGCTTGGAGTTCAGATTGAATCGTTGAATGATCAGCTCGGCAATTTCTTTGGGGTGAAAAATGGAGAAGGCTGCCTGGTGATGGAAGTAGAGGATGAGTCTCCGGCGAATGCTGCCGGAATCCTTGCCGGGGATGTAATTGTAGAGATCGCCGGGGAAAAAATAGAGGATTCGGAGGATCTAATCGAAGAGCTGGAGGATTTTAAAGATGGAGACAAGGTTGAGGTGGTGTTGATTCGAGATAAAAAAGAGAAAAAAATCGATGTTGTCTTGAAAGAAAAGCCCGAGAAATTTCATAAATCCTCCATCATGCAAGGTTTTGATTTGGATGATTTAGAGCAAAATACCTGCCTCTATGTCAAGAAGATTTTAAAAGATATTGACCTGGATCGATTAAAAGACCTGGATTTGGAAAGCGGGGAAATGGAAGAATGGAAAGAAAAACTTGAGAAAAACATGGAAACACTAAAGAAGGATCTGGAGGAATTAAAAGAAGAAATTAAGAAACAATCGAAATGATGAATAATATTTGGT
>CAZCRQ010000240.1:0-4745 GCA_964501095.1 uncultured bacterium
ATCCCATTGAACGAGTTCAGTACAATAGTATTGTAAGTGATTTGTGGATTGGAGTTGCCGATGATATGAATGCCGTCGTATCCGCCATTATCGATAATACATCGGTTTATTGTCGGTGAGCATTCCCGGATCGTTACTGCCCCCCGATTCAGACGAAAACGAATCGTATCGACGCTTGAAGTATCCTGCGAGAGATTATATTTGCTGGCATAAGAAATTTGGACATACTCCAAAATCGAGGAGTTGTCCGCCTCTTGAAATACAATGCCGGGCCAATCTCCTTTTCCTCTGGGCAGTTTGGCGGTTGTAAACAGGATCAGGGAACTGGGTTCGCCTCGGGCAATCAATTCTCCACGGACGACCAGCGTATCCTGGAAAGTCCCATAGATTTTCGTACCCGGCTCAATAGTAACGGATTCGCCAGCTTCGATCACATGGACACCATTCATAAGATAGGGTCCCCCGCTGGCTGTTATGACACTCGGCAGCGGCTCGCCAAGCGGTGTTCGCGATTCACCCGAACCGGTTGGTCCATTCTCATCACCACATCCTGACCAGACGAGAAACAGCGCAGCGGTGAAAAGAAATGCTATTGCACGAGGGTGCCCGGCACTACTTGTTGTGCAGGGTAACCATGATTCCAGTATTATACGACGTAATATGCTCATGAGGTCAAATCTCCCCGTCTGTTTAGTGTGGCGTCAGCCGTCTCAGTGTGGCGTCAGCCGAGGACGACTGACACCACCACCAGTCAAATCTCCTCCCTCCCGGACAACAATTAGTCCAGGGCACCCGAGTCGGTTAAAACTCAAAACCGAGTTTAAAAAGAATCTGCCTGCCGGGTCCATAGTTACGCGGATTGGCATCATATTCGTATCTATCCAGGTATGGATTATAATCCGGATTTAACGGATGAACCGCGTAGATCGGGCTGCCAGTTTCGGTGTAGATCCGGTTGATGTTCTTTTTATCCCATAAATTACGAACCTCTATACCTGCAATTGTCTTGACATTACCAATATCCCAGTATTTCTCGAATTTGACATTGGTGGTTTCCGACCAGGGCAGACGCTCCGAATTTTCCGGAATCAGGTTGGGATCCATGCCGGTCGTATACTGCGAGGGCGTGTACGGTCTGCCGGAGCCGAACGACCATTGCAAGGATAATAGCCAATAGGATGGCAATCTGAATCCAAAGAACACTGGATGTTCATCTTTCTGGAACATTACCGCGCTGTTCAAAGTTACCCGATGAGTCTCATCCCAATCCAATGGATGTTCGTCAAAGTTGACCGGAACGTTCAAAGAACGGCGTTCGAACTCTGAAAGGGCGGAGGAAGATTTCCCATAAGCATAAGAGAAATCATAATTCAACGACATTTGATAATGGTTGCTGAAGTTTTTATCGACCTTCAGCTCCAGACCTCTCGCCCGTCCATAATCCAGGTTTACATACCGATAGATCGAAATCGGACCAACCTTCTCAGCCACAGTTGAAATCAGGTTGTATATATCCCGATAATAACCGGCAATCTGAAAAGCCCAATCCTCTGTCACCTGAGTATGGACACCCAGTTCATAAGTAACCGTCTTCTCGAAATCGAGATTCGGATTACCCACCGTTCCTTGGTCGATATTGGTAGTTGTGGATTTGTAATAGTAGATGAAAGAGGGGGTTTGATAGAAATGACCGTAGTTGAAATACAACTTTGAGCGTTCTGTGATCGGATGGCTGATTCCAAGCCGTGGAGCGAATTGGAAATTACCCCGTTCCGCAATGACTGCACCCGGCTCGCCCGCTTCATAACGTTTCTTCTGCTCATCGATGACATGCTGGTCATGGATAACAAAATCCGTTCGGACTCCCGCCTGAACAATCAATCCCTCAAATTCCATCTTATCCTGAACATACACAGCTCCCTGCCAGGGTCTATATTCCCAGAAATCACGCACATCGCCGCGATCGGGATATGGCTCGCCGGCATTCACCGCGGCGTCGCCTGTATATGGCTGATCAGGACCCTCGATATACTCCTGCTTCAAAATCCGGTAATAGAGTTCTGTACCGGCTTTGAATTCATGAAATTTATGCACCTGACTCTGCCAGGAGAATTTGAGCTTATATTCTTCCGTGCGACGACGAGCCCATACCGAGGCGCCATCCCAGCGTCCGGGATTTAAAAACAAATCCATACCGTTCCAATAACCATTCCCGTTGTAATCAATAAAACGCTCTTCCCCAATATCATACTCGTAATTCGGTGGATTGAAAACTTCTTCCCCCTGATCATGAATGGTTCGATTGATCCAAGTGCTGTTCTCATTCATTGTCAGATAATCACCGTACACCCAATCGGATCCGTGAAGATCAGGGTTATAGGTATAAATCACCGGATAATTTCGATCATTGGGGTCAGGATTGGGTCTGGTGAACAATTCATATTCATCAAATATATTATTTGGACCATCATATTGTCCATTGAGTGTTGGAAATGGCAATCGACCATAACCCACCGAATAGTAGAGAATAGCACCATCTGAGGAAGGCAGGTCCCAAAAAGGTTCTCCTGGATCCCAATGTCCATTGTAATTACCGGTGCGAGGATCAGGCAGGTCGATGAATGGTTCGCCGGTATCATAGTAAAAATCACCGTCCCAAAAGGGTTCGGGGGTGTCTTCGAGTAATCCGTTGCTGCCAGTATGAATCAGGTCTCGTTGATCCATACGTCCATTCATATTCTGATCGTCATAGCCTTCGCCATCATCTGGGACACCATTGCCATTTTTGTCCCAAGCGGGCAGGAAAGTATCGATAAGCGGATCGTAGGTCCCATTATTATTATTATCAATCCAGTATTCCCAGCGGTCGAAAATACCATTTCCATTTGCATCCTGGAAACGTTCACCATCCCAGCGACCATTACCGTTCCAATCCTGCTCGGGAAGCTGAGGCTCCGCAGGATCCCAGACGCCATTCCCATTTAAATCTTTGAATGGATCCCAGGGATCATAGACCCCGATGTTGTTTTGCCCAGTTTCAGGATCTGCACGGTCTGACCAGGGCTCAGCAAAATCATAGTTGCCATTGTTATTCAGATCAATCCAATCCTCCCCACGATCCCAGCGTCCATTAAAATTGAGATCTTCATAACCTTCACCGCCGCCCTCATAGATGTAATTGCCGTTTGAATCATAAAATCCGTCAAGAAAATTGTTCCCCTCGTTATCCGGGGTTAATTCATCATAAGCTCCGTTGTGCACCACTCCATCACCATCGGCGTCCTGATCAAGACGACCGTTACGATTCTGGTCCTGTCCATAAGCATAATTTTCCTCGATCTCATCGACTAGAGTAAATTCGCCCGGGCTCTTTCCACGTGGTGAAACATTCGCATTAAGTAATTGACGTCCAAACGAAAAATTCATTACTGTTTTCGAGGAAATCTGATTAGTAAAATCGATGTTGAATGAAGTACGGCTATCTTCAACTTGCGGACGGTTCTCAAGATCATGCATATACAGCCAGGAATTGTATCCTTCGCCGCTGGTATAAGCATCATATTGGCGTTCACGACGTGTCAGATAAAATGAAACCTTTTTCCCTTTTCCAACATCATACGCCATTTTCATACTACCTGACCAGTCATTGAATTGCTTCTTGGGCACCTTGATCCCGATATCGAGATAGTCTTCATTGGCGTAAGATATATCCAGAGGTGTGTAAGTGTCGGTCAAGGTGACATTTCCAGTGAAATAAAAGGTCAATGGTCTGCCGAGAAAATTCCGGGTATAGGGAAAAGGACCGCCAACCGCCATGTCGACACGATCTTCGGCAAAGAAATAATCGTCAAAGACCTTTTTCGACCAGAGGTCGCTTGACCAGGCGATTGAACCATCATAGACATCCGGAGCGCCTTCCGGTGTCGTGATGTTGACGATTCCGGATTGTGCGTCCCCGTATTCCGCCGCCATCCCACCGGTAAGGATCTGGATTTCCTGGATATTCACCGCAGCGAGGTTTATCGGTAAAATTTCCCCAGTGATCGGGTCTCGGCTATCGATACCATCGACAATGAACCTAGCTTCCGACTCCCGACCGCCGCGGATATGTATCTTTCCCTCCTCGTCAATTTTGAAACCAGGTGTCGTCAGGAGAACGGCAGTGACATCATCCGTAGGATTCATGCTGATGTCGGTCGCTTCAAAACGGGTTATGCTGGAGGTTGTCCCAATTTCCACTTCGGGTTTTTTAAAAGTTACCACGACAGGCTGTAACTCAAGCGCCGTTTCTGTTAATTTAAATTCAAGTTCGGTTGTTAGATCGATACTGATTATCACATCCTCGTATGTCATCGTCTGGTAGCCGACAGCGCTTGCTCTAACGTTATACTTACCTGGTTTTATACCGACAATGAAGAACTCGCCTTCAAGATCCGACGCGGCGCCAAGTGTGGTATTCTCGACTATTACATTGGCTCCCATAACCGGTTCACCGGTTTTCGCATCGATGACTTTTCCTTTGATCTTGCCGCTGGCGGCAAAAAGCAGCGAGGGGACAAGAATCAGAAGCGGCAATAGCCACGATATCCACTTTTTACGAGACGTGCGCATAAAAGACCTCCCGTTTGAATCCAGCTCCGTAGAATGGGCGTCCCGCCCATTAAATCTTAAAACTGTCATCCCGCCCATTGCCCCGTAGAATGGGCGTCCCGCCCATTAATTTTAAAACTGTCATCCCACCCATT
>CAZCRQ010000241.1:0-4739 GCA_964501095.1 uncultured bacterium
AGTCGTCCTCGGCTGACACTTTAATGATGTGGTGTCAGTCGTCCTCGGCTGACACCTTAATGATGTGGTGTCAGTCGTCCTCGGCTGACACTTTAATCTCGCAGGCGGGGACGCCTACGCTACCCTTCATTATATAACCTCCGCAGGCGGGGACGCCTACGCTACCCCTCAAAATGTAATATTTTAAAATAACCGGTTGATTATTGCAGGAGGCAGGAGAGATTGCTATCTTAAGATAATTCATTTCATGTTTACAGAATGACGTTCGACATTAACCAAAAGCGAGGTAGAACATGGCTATCCGTAAGCCTGCGGTCGCAGGGAAGTTCTATCCAGCAAACGACAAAACGTTGTCGAAGGACATTCAGCATTATTTAAAACAGGCTGATTCCGAGGTAAACGGCAATGTGATCGGTTTAGTCGTCCCTCATGCCGGATACATGTTCAGCGGTTCAGTCGCGGCTCATGCCTACCACCTCGTTGAAGGAAAACAATACGATACGGTTATAATCATCAGCCCCTCGCATTATTATGCCCTCCCCAGTTCGACCGTGATGGCCGAAGGCATGTATGAGACGCCTTTGGGACAGATAAAAATCGATGAAACTGCGGCATCCTTATTGGTCGAAACCTCAGAGACGATAATTAAAAGCGAGACTGGTCACATCGGCGGACAGGAGCACGCACTCGAAGTGCAATTGCCGTTTCTCCAGGTCCTCTTTGGCGAGAGACTACGTATTGTCCCGGTGATCATGGGGGATCAATCGTATAAAGCCGCGATGGAGCTTGGCAACGGCATCTCGGCGGCGGTGAAGAATAAAAAAGCTCTGGTGGTCGCTTCCAGCGATCTCAGCCATTTTCATTCAGATGAACAGGCGAGAAAGCTGGATAAGACATTGATCGAAAGTGTCGAGTCTTTTGATGCTAAATCATTGAACGATTTGATTTCAATGCGAAAAGCGGAAGCCTGTGGGGCGGGACCGATTATGGCGGCGATGATCGCCTGTCAGAAGCTGGGTGCGAACCGGGCTAAAGTGGTTAAATACGCCACCTCTGGTGATGTCGATTATGGTGATCGCTATAGTGTTGTCGGGTATTTGGCGGCGGCTTTCGTCGATGAGAGCGCAGTTAAAATGTATGAAGAGGCTGAGGCTGCCATCACTCAGGAGATAAAAGAGCGTCTTCTTAAATTGGCTCGGGATGCGGTGTATGCTTGTGTCCTGGGTAAACCGGCTCCGAAACTGCCGACCGATCACCCTCTCTATGCAAAACCTTATGGCGCATTTGTAACTCTGACAATCAGGAACTCCCTGCGAGGGTGCATCGGAATGATCGAAGCGACCAAACCTTTGGCGGCGACAGTTGTCGATGTAGCTGAAGGAGCGGCTCTGCGTGATCCCAGGTTCTCGCCGGTCGATTCCTCGGAATTGGAGAAAATCTCCATCGAGATCAGCCTGCTCTCACCGCTTCTTCCCAGTAAACCTGAAGCTGTGGAGCCAGGAAAGCATGGGATTCTTGTTCGCAAAGGATTTCACCAAGGATTGCTTCTCCCCCAAGTGGCGGTGAAATACGGCTGGGATCGTGAGACATTTCTCAGCCAAACTTGTATGAAAGCCGGACTCCCTCCCAATACCTGGACTTCGGAAGACCTTGAAATCTTAACCTTCACGGCTGAGGTGTTCGGTGAAAATGATTAGGTGAAGAACCGTAAAATGAGGTATCTGAAAAGTTAAAGAATCAGAATAGTTTTCGAGAGATTGATCGATCATCTCTTTCCATCTCTTTCTTCTCACAGTATATTGGTAATTTGAAATAACTCCTCTAATAAACCACCATTATACACCAGATCCGTTAAACAGGGAGTCAGAGTTTTGAGAAGAACTACAAAAATCTGGAGAGGTAAAATTGGCAGAGTCTGATCATAATAAATTATCGAATGATGAAGTGGTTGATTTGGTTAAGCTTTTTGATACTTTTTCCGAAGCCTCTTCAACTTACACTCAATCTTATCGCATTTTAGAGCAGCGCATCACTCAATTATCAGTTCAACTTCGCGATCAAACTCGTCTTCTCCATCATACCGAGGGCTTTCTCTCCTCCGTTCTCGGACGTGTGCCGGTTGGAATTCTGGTCATCGACATGGATGGAAAAATCATTCTCTTCAACTCTCAAGCGGAACAAATTACCGGCTATCATTCAGATGAAGTTTATGGACGTCTCTATTCGGAGATTTTCCCCTATCCAGTAACGGAACCCCAATCAGCGCTTTTTACTCTGACCAACGGCACAGTCATCGAGTCTTTAGAAAAGGAGCTGCCGATCGCCTGCGGTGAGAAGCTGCCGGTACGATTTTCCACTTCCTGGGTGTATGATCAGAACCGTCAGAAATCCGGCGTCTTGGAAGTTATTGAAGATTTACGACAACTAAAGGAACTCCAGACAAAGATACAGCGCCGCGAGAGTCTGGCGGCATTGGGTGAGATGGCAGCTCAAGTGGCGCATGAACTGCGTAATCCACTTGCCGGCGTTCAAGGATTCGCCCAGTTTCTTATCGAAGACCTGCCCCAAGGTCATATTGCACGTCAGTATGCAGAGAGAATCGTCGCCGGAGTCAAAGATATAAACCACATTGCCAGCCGTTTGCTGGAATTCACCAAACCGATAGTCCCTCAATTCTCCGATGTTGACCTTTTGGAGTTACTGCGAGGCGAAATAGAATTGGTCAGGGCGGAGCTGGCGAAAAAAGATGGCGCAGCTCAATTGATCCTTCGTCTCCCCGCTGAAATGATTCCGGTCAATTGCGATCCACGTTTAATCAAGCAGGCAGTTCTCAATCTGCTTAAAAATGCCATCGAAGCGACAGATAAAAATGCCGTGATCAATGTAGCCCTGCATTGGGACCTGCTTCGCAATCGGGTACGGATAAATGTTCAAGATAACGGCATCGGCATTCCAAAGGAAAACCTCGACAAGATCTTCAGCCCCTTCTTTACCACTCGAACCAAAGGAACCGGTTTGGGTCTGGCAGTAGTCAAAAAGATCATTGACCTGCATCATGGCGACATCCATGTTTTATCCGTCCCCGGCAAAGGCACCAGCGTTATCATGGAACTCATGATCAAGAGGTATGCATGAGCAGTCTGAAGATGCTCATTGTCGATGATGAACCGATAGTTCTTGATTATCTTGCCACGAAACTGAAACGTATGGGGTATGCGCCGATCACCGTCGATCGCGGTGAGAAAGCGATTGAACTCCTCGAGAAAGAGGCGTTTGCGCTGATCATAACCGATGTCAAGATGCCGGGTGTCTCGGGAATGGTGGTTCTCGATCATGCGGTACGATGTCAGCCTCTTTCTCCGGTGATCATTTTAACCGCACATGGGACAATCGAGAATGCGGTTGAAGCGATGCAACGCGGAGCATACCATTATATCACCAAACCGATAGATACCGACCTTTTTAAACTAACCATCGAACGGGCGCTGGAAAAACGCCAACTGGTCAATGAAAACCAATCCTTGCGGACTCAGGTTATGCAGGAGCAGGGTTTGGAAGCCTTGATCGGCTCAAGCCGCGCCATGCGTGACATCATCGACACCTTGAAACGAGTCACTGCACAACCGGTCGATGTCCTGGTCAGTGGACCGAGTGGCACCGGCAAGGAACTGGTCGCCCGCGCCCTGCACTGGTCAAGCCCGAGAAGCAAAGCACCCTTTATAAAAATGAACTGCGCCGCTTTGCCGGAAGGATTGGTCGAAAGCGAACTCTTTGGGCATGAAAAGGGTTCCTTCACCGGCGCTGTCCGAGCGAGAAAAGGGAAATTCGAAGCAGCCAACAATGGAACCATCCTGCTCGATGAAATCAGCGAAATGCCCCTCCCCCTCCAGGCAAAATTATTACGCGTGCTGCAGGAACGCGAATTTGAACGCGTCGGATCGAATGACTCCATTCGTGTTGACGTCCGAGTCATCGCCACAACCAACCGCGTCCTCGCCAAAGAGGTTGAAAAAGGCAGATTTCGCGATGATCTCTTTTTTCGGCTCAATGTGATCCCGATCTCCATCCCCCCGCTCTCGCAACGTGTCGAGGATATTCCCTCTTTAGTCGCTCATTTTGTCAAGAAATATGGCTCTCGTTATGGACGAGAATTCGAGGGCGTGGAATCCGAAGCGATCGAATACCTAAAAGCTCAACCCTGGCAGGGGAATGTACGTGAGTTGGAGAACCGGATCGAACGGGCAGTGGTGCTTTCTCGTGATCTGCTGATTCGTAAAAAGGATGTAATGCTGGATCATGTAGCCTTGCCGAGCAGTTTATCCAGTGAATCTTTCGGTAATATCCCGTTGCATGAACTCGAAAAAAGACATATCCTCAATGTTCTGCGTGAGTATAATTACAACCGTACCAAAGCCGCCGACCAACTTGGCATCTCTATCCGTACCCTCCGAAACAAATTGAATGAATACCGCAACCAAGGCGAAGACATCCCGAAGGGGAACTAATCATCTTTATCAAGTACTCTGATTGAATTATTCATGAGCTGCCAGCCGTCTCCTCGGCTGCTTTGGAGGGGTGAGGCGTGAGGTGTGGAGGGGTGGGAGTGAGGTGTGGAGGTGTGGGAGTGAGGTGTGGAGCAAGCGTAGCTTGGGCGTCCCGCCCATGAACGGGCAAAGCGTAGCCTGGGCGTCTCGCCCATGAACGAGCAAAGCGTAGCTTGGGCGTCTCGCCCATGAACG
>CAZCRQ010000242.1:0-4730 GCA_964501095.1 uncultured bacterium
GTGCCACCCTCCGGGAAAATGACACATGTTCAACCAAATATCTCCCGGACGACGGAGCGTCCGGGCTACCTAGATACCCGATATGGACTACTCGCTCATTATAATTTTCTTAAGTAATTCATCGATCCGATGCGCAATAGTATGTTTATCAAGAACAACTTGGCGCAGTTTCTCCCCCAGTTGTCGGCGTAGGGACGGATTGTTCATCAACCATTCCGCCTGAGCCGGCAGTGAACGGAGGCTATCAAAGATGAGATCATCGAACGATGAATCGAAAAGCTCACTGAATCCTTCAAGTTTATCTCCTAAAGCCACCCGAGAACAAGCTCCGATGTCAAACACCCGCTGGTTGGGATAAGCTCGCATCTGCAAGTTGGTCAAAGAGAGATGAACAGCGTCCGAACGGTAGATACGGGGAAGTTCACGGTAATAATCTACCGAATCCCGCACCTCAATGGATGGCGGCAAGAGACCTCTCCAGCCTTCGCCGTATACTATGGGATGAAGATGCGCCACAGCAATTAATGCTTCCTTACGGTATTTCAAATTCGCCATTTGCACAATGTATGCCGGTAAACGACGCAGTTCTTCCAGAGAAAACGGCGTCTCGAGGTTAAGTTCTTTTAAAGCGGAGATGATATCCTCGGTAGAGGGCGCCTTCCGCGAGAGGCGCACCGAGTGTTCCATTCGCTCGGCGATTTTGTGAGCATTTTCATCCTGATCGAGGGCGGCGAAATAACCGATTGAACTAGCAAAACGCGGTGAGCCGACAAAGACCAGCCGATCTTTTAATGAATGATCACCCTCGCCGGGGAAGAAGTAGCCAGGATCGGTCGCCAGGGGAAGTGGAAATGCCCTTCTCCCCAGGAGTCTGTTCCAGGAATCCAACCCATTTACATCCCAGCAGAATCCGAAGCGTTGGTGCGGGTAGCCGTCGATCTCGTACGGCGACAAGATAAAACGGGGATCATCGAGCAGCCAAGTCGCCCAGGGAACTCCAGCGTCATCGCAGGCTTGGGGGAACAAGCCATGTAAGTCCGAAGCAAGATTGTTAACTGAGAGAACAAGATCGGGTTCATAATGAGCGAGAAGCTCGGCGGCTTGCTGCGGGGTCAACATTTTACCGGCAAGAGCGGGAATAGTGGTAACTTTGAAATCGCCTCGCTGCAGTTCATGAATTATTTCTGTTTCCAGCAGACCAGAGGAGACCGCCAGTAATATTTTCTTTGGCGCGGCTGAGGGTTGGAAGGTGAAGGGATTGCGCCAAGCCTGGATTTTCATTAACAGCCGTTTGTGAAGCGAGGGGAAAGCAGCAACTTCGCGAGGATGTGTCAGGATCACCGAGGCGGGATTTTTTCGCAGGAACTCAAAAACGAATTGATTCCAGGCGGGTAGGAACTGTCTGGCGGCAACGATTGTAAATTCAGAATTTGAAGACAGACCTTTCTTTTCGATTCTCTGCGTTGTAGATAAAGCCGCCGTCCGGCTGCCGCTAATCAACAGCGCTTCTTTAACCCGGTGGGAAATCAACAGCTCGGCGAGATAACCGGAACCCGTACCCAGGCTCAGAACCGCCTTTCCCGGTAATTGCCACGGATCAAGCAGAGTTTGTGATTCACCCCAGGGGTCGAATGGCGAGTCGAGAACTCGTGCTCCGGCAATTGTCTCGACCTTAAGAATCGTTTCTGTGCCATCGTGGGAAGGTTCTTTCCGCCAGGATTCTGTATCGTCATCCGGGATCAGATCGATGAAACGAAGCGCCATTATTTTACCAGAATGATTCCGGCAGGGATTCGTAAGGCACATGCAGAGGCAGGAGATGTTTGTATGATTCCAGAAAATGCTGCTGATCACGGTTCCAGGCAATGTCATCGGATGAGGCGCCTGGACTCTCATGTAGCAGCAACAGAGGAACTGTCCAATTTTTCAGACCTGCGAGGTGAGCACGCAAGGAGAGGTCGATATCGTAGAAATGAAATCCGGTAAGCGACGCTGCGGGATTCGCCAGAAGGTCATAAGTTCGACGTAACACCATGAGGCAGAGCCCATCGAGAACCGCGGTTCTGCCATATCGACCGTAGGTGTTGAGACGCATTTCGCCGGAGGGGGATTGGTGCATCACCGCCCCGGAGACCTCGGGATACTGCCACCAGGGGATTTCTGATAATAATCCCCGAGCGCCGGCTACCCCAAGAAGACCAGTATCCGTCCTTGTAAAAAGCTGTTCTGCCGCGTCAATCCAGGAACTGGGATTGTCAAATGCGACACGCAGCCAACTTGGGATTTTCCACGGGGGTTCAGAGCCTTGATTGTCGAGAAAGGGATAAGCGTCCTGATGGCAAAAGATTAGCAGCGCTTCGGGATTTTCGATGTTTTTGGCGGCATGGTGGTAGCTTTGTGAAAGATTGTCAACATTTCCGAGATGTATGATCTTCACTGGCGCATATAAACCAAGATGAAGATTGAATGTGAGTTCGAGACGTTTGAGTTTATCGGTCTGACTGCCGGTGGTGAAGAGGATGATCTGACGTCTATTCCTCATGTTCGGATTGCCGTGTCAAATCTCGGTACATTTTCGCCAATAGATAAATATCATCTTCAAGCTTGACCAAAGCTTTTGTAAAATGGGCGAAATAATCACGCTGGAAGGTGTTGTCGGAGTCCGGGTCACTGGTTCCCGTGATGCGGTGATAGTATTTCAAAGGCTGGATACGGGCTTCCTCCATTGCTCGTTCGCGATTCCAGTTTTTTCCATAACGATCTTTGCCTTCTTCTATAGTCTCCTCAAGCAGACGTTCTGATGTTTCATAAAAGCCTTCCAACCTCCTTTTCCAGGCGTTTTCATCGGCATAATGGACAGGAAAGGCTTTTTTCAATTGTTCGATGAGTTCCTCGGCTGATTGTTCGCTTTGATAAAATTCCTCTAAGATGTCAGCGATTTTCTTCATCGCAACATCATTTATATATTGATATTTTACAGAATTCATTGTACTCCTCGCTTCTCATGAGGTGTCACAGACTTGAGCACGAAACCTGGTAAAATACCCTTGGTTCTCTCTGATTTATGAATTACACCAGGGAGTTGTTCCCTTCTTTTATAATGTAAAAGCCCGCTCTATACCTGTCAATGCTTCATTCGATTATTTTGCAAAAAGTTATAAGTCGGTAATTACCAGCCTCAGGAGATCGCGTATCGATCCTTTTTGGTCGAGCGAAAAGACCGTTTCCTTAATCTTTCGCTGCCGTTCGGGACTGAGCACACCCGCCGCGAGGCTGCGGAATTTTGTCTCCAAGCCGGATTCACTTATCGGATGACGCGGATCGCCCATCGGGTAGTCCACCCGTTTTTTGATCGCCCTACTGTCTGAAGTTTCGATTATAATTTCACAAGGCTGCATCTTGGGGAAGAGCGCTTCAAATTCTGGATCGGCGACCACCTTGATTTTCTTCAACTGCGCCCGGATAAGGGGATCGAAAATCTTCTCTTTATCGAAGCTGGAGGGAGTCACGGCGCGGTCGACAATGGCGACAGAAAGGCAATAAGGCAGGGAATGATCCGCGCTCTCACGTGTTTGCGGATTGTATTTCGAGGGATCGGAGAGAATATCGGCTGCCCGGGCGATGGTTTTTATCAGCACACTCTGGACCTGCTCCGGCTGGAGATTGTTTTCCGTCATGATCTCGATAAGAGCGGTCAGGGGCGTGTGAGTCAGCGCTTCTGTCGGGAATGCTTTCAAACCGCATTGCGAGATGCGCCAGGACTCTCCGAGTCCAGTGGTAAGAATCGCACCCTTCCATTCCGGTCCAAAGCATTGAAAAAGCCCCTCCTTTCCCTCGATCACATGTTCGGGACCCTCGTATCCACGTGCGGCGAGTTCGGCAGCAAACACACCGGATTGCGTCGCCAACGGATCGACGGTGTTTTTCATCATGGTCAACTTGCCCGCGGTCACTGCGCCAAGAGTGGCGTGACAACTTCCGCTGATCCCAATCGCATGTGCAATCTGCTCGGCATTCAACCCCATGATCACACCGCATGACACCGGTGCGGCGAAGGCGGTCAATGTCGCATGGTGCCATTTCCGTTCTCGTATCCCGGGGAATGCCGCCTCGCAGAGACGCATCTCGATCTCGTGCCCCACCGCAATTGCCAGGATTAAATCCTTGCCGTCTTTATTCAAACGCTCGCCCAACGCCAACGGACCAGGGATGATGTCCGAGGGATGGCAAGGATCCTGCTTCCAGTAGATGTCATTATAATCCAGCGCTCGCACCATCAGGGTGTTCAGGAGTGCCGCTTCTGACGCCGGCAGTTTCTTTCCGCTGCCGATAACAGTAGACTCCTCCACCCCGCCCTTCTCCTCCAGATAAGCACGCATGATGCCGACATCAGGTGTTTTATAACCGCCAAGCGCCGTGCCCAAACTGTCATAAAGAATCACCTTCGCCGCTTGAATCGCTTCCGCTGTAAGATCACTAAATTTTACCCGCGACGCCCAATCGGCAATTTTCTGGGAAATGGTTATCATGGATGCTCTTATTAAGATATTTATTAGTCAATAGTCATTCTGAACGAAGTGAGGTTTTTCCATTCTCAGACAGCTAGATATATTACTTCACAGTTATTTAATGTATATTTTGACACTATCCTATTCATCATTATCCTCCTGTCCCTCCTGTCCCTCCTGTCCCTCCTGTCTCTCCTGTTAATAGCCAGAGTCTACTCAACG
>CAZCRQ010000243.1:0-2020 GCA_964501095.1 uncultured bacterium
GGCATGTCAATCAGGCGTCGTGGAGAATCCGAAAAGGTCGTGAATAAGAAAGGTTTACATCTCTTTTTACTGTCTGAATAAGGGGCTTTCCTCTTCTGCGTGTAGAACATCGAGGCTGAATTTTTTCATGTCGGAATAACTTAGGGATGAAACCTGTATTTTAGGAATTATAATCTCCCGCCTGCATTCGATCGCATTTCCCTTGTTTGAGTAAGAATATTTTACTCTAGCATTCTCAAATTTGAAAATTTGTTCCGAAGGTAATGATTCTAAATTATATGTCGCAGGGGTCTCGATGGTGATAGTCTCCCGAATCGGTGTTCTGAACAGGGTTTGATTGATCAGAACTGGAACATTACGAAATCCTGACTCAGCTCCAATGTCGAGATGGGACCTAGCATCGAAAAGACGGGTAATCTTTACAGCAGTGAGTTTTGAAGAATAGCGGATCAAGGAAGTGGGAGATCTACCTTGGAAGCCGATCATAACATCCTCTTTAAGATTGTCGATATTAGCAACCCAAAAAGCATCGACTTCGATTCCTGGGATATAATTATTCAAGATTGTGACAAAATTAAGTTTCTGCGCTTTAACGTTCTCGGTTTCAAGCAGATCACGGAAGAGTTTAGCATGAAAACCTCGTGCCAAAATATTACCTGTTATCGCTGTCTCGTCAACAGACACTTTCACTCTGATATCAATGGTCGTCGGGCGTTGGTCGATGTCCTCCGATATCCGATGCAACTCCGGATTCAATCTTCCCGATGGATCAATTGGTAGTATATAGGTCCCCGATAACGCCAACGGAATGTCTGAAAGACTTGTATTCTCCGCTGTCGGATCAATGACATCAAATCCATCGTCATTTTGATGTGGGATCAAGACTACCGTATGCTCGAAGCGATTTGATGGGAGGAAGAATTTTTCGCCGATATAATTCGGCTCATTCAGTGCGATGACGCTCTCAATCCCGACTGCCTTGAACAATGCAATCAGCAGTGAGCATTTATCCTTACAATCACCAAATCCATCTTCAAGAACATCCTCCGCCCTTTGTGGAATAAATGCGCTATATTGGAAGTTTAGATCCTCATATTTAATCTTCTCAGTAACGAATTCCCTTATTACTTCAAGGCGTTCCTTGGGTGTTGTAAGTCCTTCCGTTAGTTGAGCAGCTTTAGCTTCAATTGCTGGCGTCACCTCGAACTGCCCTTGCGAGAGATCGGCATACCAATCGCGGATCTTTTTCCAGTCTGAGATGGTAGAGATATCGATCCAAGTAGCCACATCCCGCATATCGGGTGCATATGAGTGGATATCGATTGCCGGCAGATTCTCAGCCTCATAGGTGATTAACTGAAATCCACTCCAGAATGTCTTGGTATGTTTGAGAATTTGATCTTTCTTAGGACCATAAAATCTTGTGGTTAAAAGGGAGTTTCCAGGAAATGCCAAACAAAGCCGAGTTTTGAATACAGGCGCCGTTCCATCGAACGCGAATGAGGTCCAAAAGTCACGGCTAAGCATCCCCGACTGATAGAAATTATAAGCATATTTCAGCTCGATGTAATCTCCTTTCTCAAGCCCGACAAACGCAACCCTTCTGCCCGAGGTCATAGCCTCAATCTTCGATCCATCCGGTTTGATCACCTGTGCCTTTAAAATATCAGCTGCACCCGTTAAGCGATTATAAGGTACGGTCTGATTGGTGCATAATTCCACCCCCTTTTCCGACAAGACTTTCAATATCTGATGTCCTAATTGGCGCTGAGCCCCATCATCGAAGCAAAGATTGATTTGGTCATCAAGCACAATAACATAGTCACTTGGCGAGAATCCTTCTGTAGATTCAAACAGTGCAATCAAGTCTTGGGAATCGAATTGATCGAACAGTTCATCGAATGATTTGCTATTTTTGAGAGTTTGAATTTTAAGTCGTAAATCGTAATCAGCCGGAGAGAGCTTTAACTGCCTGACGAGAATTTCTTCAAGTGTTGAGATTTCTGCTTTTCTCAGGGAA
>CAZCRQ010000243.1:2120-4699 GCA_964501095.1 uncultured bacterium
ATTTCGCCATTATTTCCCGGTTCTTCAAAACTGACTTCAAGACATACACCTTCTTCTCGTGATAATTGGCAAGGAGTTGCAGAATATCTTTATTATCATTGAAGCTTTTGAGCAGATCACAACATTCCTCAGCGGCTTCGCTCGCCTCATCTACTCCCAATCTGAATTGTGCTTTTTCCCGATCGACACAATATTTCGGTAACGCCGGTAAGAGCTTCGCCAATCCGCTGGCAATATTGAATGCCTTCATATAATCCTCTTTATCGAATGCCCTTTCAAGCATAAAGATATCGCCTACGACAGCATTGCCATTCTTCTTTACATTCCGCATTGAGGTTTCCACATGCTGATCATCCTTGAAGGCAACTGCTTTTAAGGCCTGCAATAAATGAACATCAGGAGCATCGGGATACAGTTCTAAGAGATCATCCGCCACCAACCACGCATCGGAAGGTCGTTCCCTTGCCATGAGCATATTAAACTTCAGATACAAGCCTCGATACCATTTGGGATTTATCTCCAGCATTTTATTCAGCTCTGATTCAGCGAGTGTAAAATTCTTTTCCTCTATTTGGTCCTTGATTTCGTTGGCAACCCCGGGAAAAAATGTAGGACTGAGCTTGTAACACTCGCGAAGCGCGTTGCGTGCCTCTCTATCCTTGCCATAGGTCCCCAAGCACCAGTATTTAAGGAAATATATCAACGAGCTTTCGAGGTTCACGCTATCCTTATCCACTCTCATGATCTGTATAGCCTCGTCAAGGACCCTCACTCCTTCCTGACCGTAATCCTTCTCACCGAGGCTGAATGCCAGCCAGAAATAGTTTTCGATCTGCTCAGGATGGGCATCAATCCGGGCACAGAGTGCGGATAAATTCGGATCGGGTGCTTCGGCAAATTCCTTCTTCGCAGGAAAGAGCTTTTGATAAAACGGAGATTCCCCGAGGTCCTCAATTTGCGATTTCTCTTGAGGCGTTAATGGCTCGATTGCCAGAGAGAATTCCATATTCTCCGTTTCGTTACAGGTTTTCACAAGAATAGTGTGACGACCTGCCGTAAGCTTACAGATCAACCAACGATTTTCATACGCCAAGCGATATTTGTCGTCGCTGAGAATCAACTGACCGTCGAGCCAGCTTTTTATGGCCCCAGTCTGACTGAAAACCAGCGCGTAATCACCTTCTATTTTAATCTCTATTTCCTTAAACGCATAAGATGCTGAATATGATGAGTAGCCAATATAAGAACTTATCGGAACGTCATGTTGGCGGGAGATCCGACTTGGGCGAAACCAATTAATAAGCCTATTATTTTTACCGGTAAAGGTTCCATTCATCAGATCGCATTGTTGTTGTGAATCTGCCAGAGCCTCTTCGTTGAAGAAGCTCCGATTGAAACCTGATCGCGATTGATTTGGGAATGGTCCGATCACCTGCCAATCGGTAATCCATTTCAGCCGTCCCGTCGCCTCATCCGCTCTTTTTTCTTTTTTATATCGAACCAGCAGGTTAAAGGCGAGATGAATGTTCCCCTCGCGTCGGACAGCCAGTGGCGCATCGCCAGCGGACATCAACTCATCAAGTGTGAATATATTGTCAATTTTGCTCTTTCTGTCAGGCAACATCCTCCCAATAAAATCTCGTAATGAGACAGCGATAGCTTCCCTTGAAGTCAACAGAGCCGCATGATAAAGAGATTCTTCGGCGCCTGCCTCATCGGCGTAAGAGAATTTTGCGAGTCCATTGCCGCGCAGCGCCGATACATTGTCGGGATTCTTCTCCAGCGCCGCCTTGAAAAGTTGAATTGCGCGAGGAAATTCATTGCGCCACAGCGCGTTCCAACCCTGGATCGTCAGACTGTCCTTTTCAAACAGTTGCAACATCTGAACATCGATCGCCTTGAGCGGCGGTTTAGATGGCGCGCAACTGAATATGAATGATAGAGCGAGCGCCAGGATCATAAAATGTGTTATCAATTTTCGCATGGATATCCTCCAAGGATTGTATTTTGCGGTTCCTCGCTGTTCCGTGTGGGTAATGGAGTTATAGGTAAGGAGAATACCGAGCGCTCAGGTGACTCGTCTTTGCGAATCAGACGCAGGCTGATGAAGCAATCTCATTGAGTTTGCGTTAGTTCGACCGCAAAAAAGGCTCTGCGCAGGGTGAGGACACCCTGCGCCACGGTGGTCCTCAAGAGTTCTTGAGATTCTTTCGCCTGCCGTTGGCAACCTTGCAAATACGCGCCTGCGGCGCGTTACAGCCCTACCCTATATGATGAAAAACTATTACCCACGCCAAACAGCGAAGAACCAAACCTTTCTTATTCACACCCCCATAGCGTGAACGGAAGCAGTCTACGAAAAGTTTCTGTAGAAGTCAAGGAATTTCAACGAAAAAAGTCTAAAAATGGAAAAAACAGGCGAATTGCAAGTTCGCAGCGCTGATTTCGTCGGACAAAAACACCAGCCGTCCTTTTACGCTTGTGATCTAACATAGTAACGATAAGACTGTTGTCTTCACCTTCAACACTGGCGCCAGGCCGGCCGCCCTCAAGAAGGGCAAGTGGGAGAAGATTCCTGA
>CAZCRQ010000244.1:0-2385 GCA_964501095.1 uncultured bacterium
GCCTCCGTGCTTGCGTTATACAGCGTGGGTGCCCTGCACTACTTGTTGTGCAGGTTAATAATAACTTTATTAATTTAACTCACGTGTTCCCAGAGAATAGCCATCTATCTATACTTCCTGCACAACAAGTAGTGCAGGGCACCCAATTAAGATTTTTCATTCTCAAACAACCTCGCAGGCAGGGACGCCTACGCTACCGACGCGAAGGGTAGCGTAAGCCTCCGTGCTTGCGAAAGGAATTAGGGGTAGCGTAAGCCTCCGTGCTTGCGGTTCACCTCCGTGCTTGCGATCCGAACATGCGACCCGTTCATGCAATTTTCCGCAGGCAGGGACGCCTACGCTACTCCGCATGGAAAAATATACTTCCCCGGTTCTTCGCTGTTTCAAATGGATACGGCATTTTAATAATATTGGGAATAAAACCATCTCCCCACAAAGGCACGAGGAACCACAAATTCTATCTATTCAAGATTTAACAAGAATTTATTTTGCAAATTAAAATCATCTGGATATTCCATATCCGCCAGAAAGCGATCGCCCTCTTTTTTCAAACTTGGGAAGAGTAATCCGCGTCCGTGAGGGAAAGTGGAAGTGCGCTCTTCAACGACGATTTTCAAACTGTCGGGATAGATAAATGTTTTACGGAAAGTCGCTGCCTCTTTCTTCTCGCCTTTGGATTTGAGATCCCCCACAATTTTCAACATCTCATCGACGACACTTTGCGCGGCGTTGTGATCGATAAGGAACTTGATTTTCCCATCCTCAAGCACCCGCTCGAAAATGTCCTTCTCATCGAAATAATGAAACATGGCATTGCGCGCCTTGTTGTGCGCTTGGACAGGATCGAACTTCAAGCTGAGCACCATGGTGATCAACATCCCGTCATAGCAGGCTCGCGCCATTTCCGGAGTCACTACACCTTCATCGACTAAAATCCGCAGTGCCCAGAGACCGAAAAGTTCCGCCCGGGTCTCCTCGAGCCAGGAGTACTCCTCCTCCAGGTAATCCTTAGGTTGACGTTCGGTATGCTTGGGATCCATCCTGCCGGTGGTATGCCCAATTTCATGCAACGCACTGTGAAGTTGATTCGCATCGAAAATCAACTCCTTCACCGCGTCATACTCTGAAGCCGCGAGGAATTCTTCCGCTGCCAGGTTGCCAGAAACACGATGGATGGCTTTCCCAGTGTTTAAATACACCATATTGACCGTGCCGATGTTCTTCATCACCCATTCGTCATTGGGAAGGCTTTGCGCGATGGTGGTGAAGGGACCGGTGACATAATCTCCACTCCAGTTGAGCACGTCGGCGAATTTCAATTTGGGTAAAGTCTCCGGGTCGATATTGGTTTTTTTATAAGTCCAAGGTGCTTGCGTCTCGAAAGTGGGAACCAGATTGACCAGTGATTTCAGCAAATCCTCCGCCTTGTAATTGACTCGGGTGACACAAGCGGCGGCAGCGCCGCGCGCATTTTTATAATTATCCAGGTAGACCTCAATCGCAGAGGAGATGACTATATCGATTGGGCTTTTATGACGCACCCAAGTGTAATCAGCCAAACGTCGCGCTTCCTCGCTGCCGGTCTCCAACTCGACAATCTTCGCATCCAGGTAGATACGGAAAGTTGGATCTTTTGTCAGATGGCGGGCTTTTTTTAAATGCTCGATGACCTTGGACAATGTCTGGCGATAGCGTTTCTCGTTCAGTACGACAACCGGCTGACCACTCTCATTGCGAATGATGCTGCTGTTGACAGGATGGTTTAGCGATTCATATTCCTCATCCTTGAAATCAGCGGGATAAAAATTCGCAAAGTCCGGAGTCTCCTGTCCCTTGAGAAGAAGATCGATTGTTGTATCCAGAGCTGCAACCGTACGCTTTCCTGCTTTTTTCGCCAATGCCCGCAAGTCTTCCTCCTCCATTTCCAGAATCAGATTTTTTCTGGGGAGGAGGCAAAATGGTGAATTTTGGAGGTTAAGCAAGGTAAAATAATTTTCAAGTTTTGAACGATTTTCACCATCAGCCACCTTGATCAACTGCTGCAACAATTTATGCAGGGTCGCGGTGCGAGATTCATATTGATCACGGAAGATGGGATTCATCAACTCAGCGGCGTCATTCAGATGTCCAAGTATTTGAATCTCCTCATCGGATAGTTCTTGCAAAGGGAAATCGACCTGGGTGATAGCCGCGCGTCGGGACGGTTCATCTTTCTGGCGATAGGGAACATATTTGATTTGATCCGCAGGGTGTGGCATGTTAGGCTCCAATAGAAATGGGGAATGGTGGACTTTTTTCTGAGTATACGGAATAAGTGCGGGCTCGAACAATAAGAAGTGCAGTAATTGTTTAGTTAAGTAGCACGGGCGTCCCGCCCGCGACTCC
>CAZCRQ010000244.1:2485-4659 GCA_964501095.1 uncultured bacterium
GACTCCTGCGAGACACCGCGTAGCACGGGCGTCCCGCCCGCGACTCCTGCGAGACACCCGTGTCATGGGTGAGACACCCGTGTCATGGGCGAGACGCCCATGCTACAGGTGTCATCAGCTATCCGCGGTTGATATTCCAAACGTTCCCAAGATAGAGCGTGGGAACGAGGGAATATTTCCTATTCATTCATATTGCAATTAAATTCCTTTTGACTTCTTGAGATAATCTCATTTTTCATCGTACGATATTTAAATCAGAAAAATCTGGAGAAATCCAAATGGAAGAACAGACTCTTTCAACCGACTGCCTAAGTGGTAATCCTAGAATAAACAGGTTGTTGACATTAGTATTAAAAGAACTGCGCGGTTTTACGGAAGCTCAAGCGCAGCAGTTGAGCGAGATGTCAGAAATAGGAAAAGCCTTATCCGCACAGCGCGATCCAGCGGTAGTACTCGAGATGATCCTCTCCCAGGCGCGCAGAATCACCGCCGCGGATGGAGGAACACTCTATCTCCTCAGTCCAGACCGCAAGGAACTGGTTTTTCATGTTGTCCATACCGATAGTTTGAACAGTTATATGGGCGGCACTTCCGGAAAACCGGTCACCATACCCAATGTGCCCCTCTTTAATCCAGACAACACCCAGAATACTAATAATGTTTCAGCTTATGTTGCGAATAAGGGCAAGATTGTCAACATTCCTGACGTCTATGAAGCCGAAGGTTTTAATTTTGAAGGCACGAAAAAATTCGATAAGGCATTGAATTATCGCAGCATGTCGATGCTGGTTGTGCCGATGCGCGATCATGAGGAAGAGATCATCGGGGTCTTGCAGTTGATCAATGCCCAAGATAAAACCTGTGATAAAACCATCCCCTTTGGTCCTGACATTGTCGACATGGTCGCCTCGCTAGCCAGTCAGGCGGCGGTAGTCATCACCCAGCAACGGCTGATTGAAGATTTAAAGAAGTTGTTCGAATCGTTTATCCGAGCGATTGCCACCGCAATAGATGAGAAATCCAAGTACACCGGCGGTCACATTGAACGTGTGGCGGAATTGACCATGACCATTGCGGAACGAATCAACGAGATGAAAGAGGGACCTTTCGCCGAGGTGACCTTCACCGAGGATGAGCTGGATGAAATCAGGATCGCCGCCTGGATGCACGATACTGGAAAGATCACTACGCCGGAATATGTGGTCGATAAATCCACCAAACTCGAGACTGTTTTCGACCGGATAGAGTTGTTAAAAACACGCTGGCTGGTTATCCGTTTGCAGAGAATGCTTCTTGCCGAACAGGAGAAACTAGAACTCCTGAAAAATGATGCTTATCCAGAGAAAATTCAGGCGATTGAAAATGCCCTGAAAGATGATCTTAGTAAATTGGACGAGGACATCCAATTTATCGAAAAGACCAATATCGGGGGAGAATTTTTAAAGGATGACGCCATTCAACGCCTCGGAGAGATCGCGCAGAGGCATTTTCAAGGGAATGGGGAAAAGATTCCCTGCTTGACAACGAATGAATTGGAGAATCTCGCGATTCGCAAGGGCACTCTGACAAACAATGAGCGGGAGATTATCAACAATCATGCCACGATGACGATCCGCATTCTCAATCAACTGCCCTGGCCCAGGAAGCTGTCCCGTGTTCCGGAGATTGCGGGCGGGCATCATGAGAAATTGGATGGCAGCGGTTATCCCAACGGTCTTAAATGGGATGAACTGTCTCTGCAAGCGCGCATTCTCGCCGTAGCTGATGTGTTTGAAGCACTTTCCGCCCGAGATCGTCCCTATAAAGAGCCGATGTCGCTCTCCAAGGCGATACAGATTCTCGGTTTCATGGTAAAAGACAATCACCTGGATAAAGATGTGGTAGATCTGTTCATCAAGACCGGAATTCACCTTGAATATGCACGCAAGTATTTGAGTGAAAAACAGATCGATATCGAAGCGAAAGCGTAGCACGGGCGTCCCGCCCGCGACTCCTGCGAGACACCCGTGTCATTGGCGAGACGCCAATGCTACGTATCACAAGAGCACCGCAAGCATCGCAAGCACGGAGGCTTACGCTACCTCGCGTAGCACGGGCGTCCCGCCCGCGGTTTCATCCGCGATTCCATTGGCGAGACGCCAATGCTACGTATCATAAGAGCATCGCAAGTATCG
>CAZCRQ010000245.1:0-4658 GCA_964501095.1 uncultured bacterium
ATTCTGAACGAAGTGAAGAATCTATATTTGTATATACTGCTAACAAAATTTTGCATCAAAGAAAGGTAATTCTATAAAAATATAGATTCTTCATTTCGCTTAAAATGACATAATCTACAAGCTTCGCTGAAGAGATTACAAAGTGAATATTCGGAGACGGTTCAAATTACACAAAATCCTGCTGATAATTTTGGGATTATCAATCTTGAGTGTGGGTGGGTGCGCCTATTTCAACGCTTTTTACAACACGAAACAGAGTTTCAAAAGCGGGGAACGGGAACGGGAGCGTACCACCGATTTGAAAGCCCGTCCTGCCGGGTATACAAAAGCGATCGACAACGGAGCGAAGCTGATCGAACTCTTTCCCGATTCCAAGTACATTCCGGAAGCGCTTTTCCTCATGGGGCAATCTTATTATTGGTTGGGAGAACATTTTAAAAGTAGGAGAAAATTCGAGGAGTTGCTGGCTAACTATCCCCATTATCCTAAAAATCTTGAAGTACGTCTCTGGTTGGGTCGAACGCTGGTAGCCATGAAAAATCGTCAAGAAGCGACCTCGGCGCTGCGCAGCTTGATCGCCGATACCGATGATCCGGAAATCACCAGTAAAGCCCTTTTCGCCCAGGCGGAACTATATTATCAGGATGAATTGTATCATAAAGCTGAAGAAGAGTTTCTGGCAATCACCAAGATTCAGGCGACTGCGAAGGATTTCAAGGATCGGGATAAGATCATCGGGGAGGCATATTGGCGAGCCGGGGAAGCGGCATTCAAAGAGAAACTTTTTAAGAATGCGGTCGATCATTTAGGCAAGGCAATACAGTATAATCTCACCCGGACGATGATGTTCCAGGCGACTTTCTTGTACGGACAGGCGCTGTATGAGACCGGTCAAATTGAAAAAGCCCGTTCGATCTTCAATAAATTGCTGAAAGATAAACGATATTATGAACAGCATGGAGAAGTGAAGGTTTTAATGGCTGTTTGTGAATCAAGATTGGGAGACCAGGAAGAAGCGGTTGAAACTTTGGTACACGTTGCGGAGTCCTACCCACGCACCCCGGCAGCTTCTCGTGCGCATTACGAACAGGCGCAGATTCTCTTGAAAGACCCGGCGAAAAGAAAGGAGGCTAAGGAGGCGCTGAACAAGGCGCGTGTAGAGAAAGCCGGAAGTGAATATGCGCAGAAAGCCGATACCCTTTTAACAATTCTGGAGCGAGTTGATGAATTAAGCAGGAAGCGGAAACGCACACTGCAGCGGATTGGTTTTACGGAAAAGTTTCTCGCGAATCCGATAGAGCCCAAAGACACAGTCAACTTTTTACAAGCTGATTATTATGATTCCCTTGCCCTCGACACTTTGAAACTGATTTCGCTTTGGTCGAAAGCCTGGCGTGACAGTACAGTTGCACCTCCGCGATCTGAAATGCCCGATTCTGCAGCACCTGATTTTGAAAAGGAGTCCCGGGATAAGAAATTGAAATCCGGCAGGCAGGAAAGACTGAAATCAAGGAAAACCAAAGCTGATTCCACTAAATATGAAATGCAGGCACCGAGACTTGAACTTCAATCAGATTCTCTAATAACAACAAGTGAACCGGACTCCATTTCCGCTTTTTATATTCCTTCACTTGAAGAGATTCGCAGACAAATCGAGAGGGATTCTTTGAAACAGGATGAGTTTCTACCCCAATTGCCGCCGGATACAACTGGTCAAGAGTAAGCATGAAGGAAAGCCCGAATAGACCGAGTCAGATGTTTTAATGGGATATATCCCAGTCCCTGCGAGTAATATTTGCCCGCTGAAGCGGGCAGATCGTTTGTCGGTCAAACCAGAATAACACCACAACACTATATATGACGCCGCTATAAGTAGCATGGGCGTCTCGCCCATGACACAAGCGGGACACCTGTGCTACGGGGGACATGATGCCGTCTAATCATCTGATCTGGATTACTAAGAAACTCCCGCTATTTTCGGGCAGCTTGTTCCGCGGGAATGACACCCTATTGTAGGATCCTTGTCGAAGACATTGAGTGGAAGATAAGATGAAAAAGTGGTTAATATATAGTCTTTTAGCCGCGGTTCTGATACTGAGCGGAACAGCTTATTTCATTGCTCAATATCAAAAAAATTTGAGACAGATTCCCATAAGTATAGAAACCGAAACCTATCCCTCCGAAGAAGAAAAAAAGATCTTGCCGAAAGACACTGTAGAGTTTATAACAGAAGCACAGGAATCCACATCCATTCCCATCCCAGAAATAAAAGTCCCAGCTATAGATACTTCAGCGCTTGCCGTAGCGAAAGTAGAACCAGAATCAACCGCACAACTCATTACTGTGGCGATACAACCACGCCCCGTCCTCGACAGCTTAGTTAGAGCGCCAGACACCCTGGGATATCGGCTACCCTCTGAAGAGATGATGAAATTGAGTCTTTCGGATTCACTCGCCGGTATCATTCCCTCCGATACGACTGCTGGGGTAGAAAAATCAGCCCCAATACCATTCGAACCAGAGATCATTCATATATTCGATCTGTCACCTGTAGTCGATTCTCTGGAATATATGCGGGCGTCCTTGCAGGACATCCGTTTCCAGCTTGGTGAGATACTGCTGTTTGATTTGCCCCAGCCGGATTCCGCCCGGGTGATCTTCAAGGAGTTGACCACACCTCAGAATGCTGATACTGTACGCGCACGAGCGACATTGGCATTGGCATATATCGCAGCGAAAGATTCCAACTACACTGCATACGATTCTCTACAAAGCTTTCTGGCGGATGAATTCTCCCAGACCAAGATCGGTCAGGAAGTCGCTAAACTGCTGGGCAGAGAGCCGCCAAAACCCGAATTGCCGCCAGAGAAAGCCGCCTATCAGGAAGCGGAAAACTTGTTGTTCGCAGCAGAGCCTAATTACAACGAAGCTTTTACCCGCTATCGCTGGATTGCGGAAACTTATCCCGAGTCGGACCTTGCGCCGAATTCCCTGTTTGCCGCCGCATTTATCGCTGGTAACTATCTTCATGATGCTGTCACGGCTGAGGAAATTTTCCGCCAATTGCAATCTAAGTACGCCGGGACGCCCCAGGCTTTGGAAGCGGGGAAATTGCTGACAGCCTTGGAAGCATACCAGAGAAGCGAAGTCAAAAGTGACAGTGCAGCGGTTGTTCCGACAGAAGAGAAAGTGAAGGCGGTACTTGAAAACGAGCTGGAGACGCCTCCCGAGATGATTGGCGGGCAGGAGGCGCTGGGACGCTTGATTGAATCGAAAAATTTACTCCCTCCCGAAATCCTGAGTGGGACTGGAGGAGAGGTGGATCTGCGGTATATCATCAATCCCGAGGGTGCCCCGTCCGATTTCCATGTGCTGTCGGAAGATCCCCCCGGTCATGGTTTAGCGCCAGCGTTGATTACCGCTCTTCAGGAAATGGCGTTTCGTCCCGGACGTCAGGAAGGTGAACCGGTCGCCACACTGGTGGAAAGACGATACTCTCTCCCTCTCGACGCCCCGCCTAACGTTCGACCCCTTCCCAAGAGGAGACGACGGTGAAATTCCTCGAAACTGGGCGTCTTCTGAAAAAAACTGAATTCCGTCCGGGTCTCTGGTCAATTTGGACTCTGTCTCCCAATATCGCACTACAAGCCCAACCCGGACAATTTGTCCAGGTCCGGACCTCTGACAGCTTTACTCCTCTCCTGCGCCGACCTTTAAGCATCGCACGGGTTGACGGTGAGACCTTGGAGCTGGTCTGGCGCGTGGTCGGCGAGGGAACAAAGCTGCTGGCGGAATCCCCCTTCGAGACGCCACTCGATTTATTAGGTCCACTTGGAAATCCATTCACCATTCCCTTCGACCTTTATCAGGCATTGCTGGTCGGAGGAGGGATTGGACTGCCCCCGCTGGTGTTTCTCTTTGAACATCTTCAGGCTTTAAAAATACCGACAACATTGCTGCTTGGCGCAAAAGATGAGAATGCTATCCCGCTCTCGCCTGACGATCCTCTATTGCCGCAGGTGAAGATTATCCTGGAATCCAGTAACTCTTATCGTCAAGGATTAGTTACTGAACTTGTAACAGATTTTATCAATGAGAACAGTTCTTCCAATTCGTTAAAGAAAACGGCTCTCTACGCCTGTGGACCGTGGGGTATGATTCGCGCCTTGCAGAGACTGGTTCCCCAGGATGGCTTCCGGATCGCAGAGGTGTCGGTTGAACAACAGATGGGCTGCGGGATCGGAGTCTGCCAGGGATGCGCTGTGCGGGCTGAAGGAGGCGTCACTCCCTATCGTCTCACCTGCGTCGATGGACCTGTTTTCCCACTATTTTCCGTGGAGCTGCCTAATGCCGAGTAATTTAATGGTAAATGTCGGATCTCTTGTCCTGAAATCACCGATCATCGCGGCGTCTGGTTGTTATGGTTATGGGTTGGAATATGCCGAACTGGCAGACCCGTCTCATTTGGGGGCGTTCATCACCAAGAGTATCTCCCCGGAGCGCTGGGAGGGCAATCCGCCGCCGCGTCTGGTGGAAGTCGGGAACGGGCTGCTCAACAGCATCGGACTGGCGAACATGGGCGTCGATGCCTTTATTCATGATGTCCTGCCCCGCTTGGTGAGGGGTGAGCCGTGGGCAATGGGGGGTGAGGGGCAAGG
>CAZCRQ010000246.1:0-4619 GCA_964501095.1 uncultured bacterium
CCACGGCATGATTTCCAAGATATTTCTAAAGTAAGCATGGGGCAGGAGATACTGTTCTTCCCAATAATCCGCCAGACGGTCGCTGAAGTTATAAAAAAGCGTATCTGTCGGATTATCCTCCCCTTTGCCGGCGAAGGGAAAGGTGATAATCATACCATAATCTTCGTCTCGCGGCACGGTGAGCCAGTGGATCGGCATTCCGGTAGGTCCATGATAGCCGATGATCAAACGTTCCCAATCGTCAGTAAATGGATTAAAATCATCAGGTTGATAGCTGAAGATGAGTTTACTGGCTCCTCCCCAGTCGCGTGCGGAGACAGTGATGCTGAGGGTATCGCCGTTGTAAATCGAATCCTGCAGGGCGATAAAATAGCCGAGAGTGTCGGGATTGGCGTCCGGATTCGGCGGCACAAATTGCTCGAAAGATATATTCCATACCGGATTTTTCGTGGAATCGAGGTAGATGTCGGCAAATTGTGGGTGGGCTCCACACAACCAGGACCGATTTTCAATCCACTCTTTATTCAAATAGGGTTGATAATAGGCTTCCTGTTCTCTCGGTATTTTCCCATTTGTTTTATATCCTGGATACCAGGAAATGTCGTTTAGCATGAATCGGACGCGCAGCGGTTCATCCCAGTCGGGAAGGCGGAAAAGGAATCTGAGAGTAAGATTCTCTTTTCCTTCTCCTTTACTGCTAGGGTTTTTTGGCAGCCAGATTCTCCATTCATTATTATTAAGCAATGTTAGTTCAGGATTATTTTCCATAAATTCATTATCATACTCGAAATAAAAGTTAAAACTTTCGTAAGCATCAAAATTATTATAAATCCATTCTCGAGAAGGCGGATTGATCGGTTCTTCGCTGATAATATATCCACTCCTTAGATTATAATGGTAGCCCGGTGGATAGACATCATAATATATCCATTCATCGCGTTCAGATACCTGACGAATGCCTGCTTGATTAGGAGGTCCTTCTATTGTTTCAATATGATGATATAAAACTCTACTAGCCATAGGATGAGGAGGGGGAAAAGGGTTTTCTACTCCAGTATCTGTTATTTTGGCGACAGAAGAACAGTAAAGGTTGACTGAGTCTAATGAGGAGTGTCCATCCTGGATCCAATAATCTAAAATATATAAAACCCGATAATATACTCCGCCATAAGCCTGCTGCCAGGGAGGGATACGCATTCGTTCAGGCACATCAAGGGTATCCAGATGCCTCTGGATGACAGTCACTGTCAAATCACCAAGCGCAGAAGTGGAGAGCGACAGGCAGAGCAGAAAAACCAAACTCGCCACTATTCTGATAGTACTGTTCGATGACATCATTTGATTATCACCTCGAGCCTGTATTTCCCCTTGTTTCGAAAAGTCTCTGTATTTTACTTAATATAAATAATCAAATAGTGATAGTGCAACTGAAAAGTGCTCTAAGAGAGTCTTATATGAATCCGTCGATAACTAAAAAACAATAAAACAGCCAGGCAGCCCGGAGGTGCCACCCTCGGGGAAGAAACGATCCTGGACGATGGCACGTCCAGGCTACACATCTGGATTCCCACCTTCGGGGGAATGACGCCTTGGGTGATGCCCTGACATTCTCGGACAGCCAAGTAGCCCGGAGGTACCACCCTCCGGGAAGAAACGATCCTGGACGATGGCACGTCCAGGCTACTCGCTGATTCGGGGATTATAAAGAATCAATATGATAGGTTCACATGTAATATCAAGTCCAACCAGCTCGACGCCTACATTCGCAATAGAACTATCGAGAGGCTCAGGAAACGCTTCTTCCAGGCATATAACCAGCCACAGGTCAGCCCAACCGTCGTTGGGAAGCGGATTGCCCTCATGATCGTCTATATCCCCTTGACCGGTTAATTCCCGATCCGCCAGATATTGAACGTTCCACCGATTATAAGTCGATGGATCACGATGGGAGTAAAACCGTCCCATATTTGTGATGAACCGCACCAATTGACCATTGATCCAGTGATCGTGCCCATCTGTAACATAAACTTCAATGTCGAACTCCGCGGTGTTTTCAACGTATTCGGGATTCTGGTTTTGAAGGGGATAATTCCAGTTTAGCAGGTTCGAGCATATCAGCCCTTGTGGTTCCTGAATGGGAAGGGTGAAATCCAGGGATTCCGTAATATTGAACGGGGGTAGCGATGCGGTGATGACGACTTCCTGATTAGTATCCCGACTATGATAGATAAGTTGGGTAAAGGCGACTCCCTCTTGCGAGTCCCCCGCCATATTCGTATTGCCAGTCAGGGCATCTTCGATTTGGACATCCGGCAAATCGACAGAGAAATTGACAAAAAATCCATCGGAAACCGGTGTCCCCTCAGCATCCAGAACAAGCGCCGACACTTCAAGTATCCAGGTCGCTCCCATGCCGTCGACCCCCTCGGAATTTACCTCGATCTCGATGGATGACGGGGGAAGCGCCTCGGTCAGGGAAAATGTCAAACTGTCAATGGAAGTCAGATTGACCCTGATCGAGCCATCCCCGGAATGAATGATCATCTCCTGTGCCCCTGCCATCACACCGAGCCCAATCAGCAACAGCCCACATAAAAACATCCGAATCATCATGATCTCCTCACAATACAATGAAACTGCTTTTTTCGTGTCGTCAGTCGCCCTCGGCTGATGACACAATTACTAATCGATTTCCCAGAACATCGGACATTGCTTCTAATGAAGCAGAAGCATCGATTTTGTCTGCTGTACTTCATTATGTGACACCTGATAATAATACATTCCGGTGGAAACCGGTCTTCCCAGATCGTCCAGACCGTTCCAGACAACCTGATAGGTTCCTGGATTTTGCCTTTCCGAAACCAGGATTGTCACCAATCGCCCTTCCAGATTGAAGACCTTCACTTCGACTTCTCCCGGAGAAGAGACCTGATAGGAAATGGTGGTGGAGGGGTTGAAAGGATTGGGGAAATTGGCAAATAATTTGAATGTTTTTATCAACTCTGTCGCTCTTTCTTGACTATCTACAGACAGCAGGGGCTCGAAAACAATTTTTTCGATGCCGATCAGCGGGAAGGAAGCGGCAGTGTCATCATAATAGATGATCAGCGCCATTTCCTCGATGCTGTAGGCTGCTTTTTCGATGCTCGCAATCGGAATGACGGTGACTTCATGATCGTGATAGACATACAGATTATCCTGAGCAACAGCGCCACGATTTGTCAAAGCAGACAACAACAATAGTAAAAATCCTGTAAATAAAAGGTTCTTCATCTTGCGCTCCAGATTAGGGACTATAATGCTTGGCGGGTTGGAACATACTATCGTATATTTTACTGACAGCACATTTCCACCATGCTTGATTTTATGCGCAAAAATTATGCCAATATTATCGAGGGAAAAGAAGACTAATCAAGGCTTTACTTTGCAGTATCGCAGGTGATTTTAGGGGATAAAATAAAAATCGAAACTGTGAATATTATTCACATTCGAGTAACTGTAATACACACCAACAACTAATTTCAATGTAACAGTCTGGTAGGTCGGAATCACCGAACTAGACGGTTTTTTTATGGATTGAAATTATCGTAACAAGCAATTATTTCGGTTACCTTATGAAACCAATCTTTTGCTGGATTTGGATATTTTGTTTAATGATGGAAATATGTTCCAGTACTTGATTTTACAAACCTGATACTGCTAATGGGGATACATTTTAACTAAATGCTATAATTCGAGAGGATAACATAATTTTAGGAAGTTAATAAGCTAATTTGGCTATTCTTTCTTTCAATTAAAGGAGACTTAATATTACTATAATTACGTAATTTTACAGGAAACTCATTCCAAGTTCTTCCTTCTAGGATTCTACCATTTCTTTTTTTAACAGTGCCTCCCCATTGCTTGAAGAAAAAAGGAATTCCTAATTCTTTGCAGCGATCTTTTATCTCGATCACCCAGGAATCATTCATTTGACGGGCATAAGGTCCTGACTCTCCACCAACAATAACCCAATCAATTCCGCTTAAGTCGAAATTACCGATTGAACCAAGCAATGGCTCAAAGGAGATAAACTTTAATAATGCGTTTGTCTCTCGCAGATCATCGATACGACTAAGATATTTCGCTGTCTCGACACTGACACCCATCCAGATATTTTCAGACCAAGTTAAATGTTTATCAATATCGAGCAAACGTTCAGAACGTTTAGTCAATACTTGAAATATATGCCAATTTGCAGTATTCATAGTATTAAATACTCTAAGAATAAAATCAAGCGATACATCTTTATGAAATAAATCACTCATAGAATTTACAAATACTAGTTTTGGAGTTTTCCATTGCAATGGTGTTTCCAGTAGATGATTATGCAAAGCGAGACTGAATCCATTTACATAATTAGGTTGTCCCATTGCTTTAAGTCGTTTTGCTATTCTTTCGGCGTAACAATGTTTGCATCCTAGGCTAACCTTGGTGCAACCGGTAACAGGATTCCAAGTCGCTTCAGTCCATTCTATTTTCGATTTAGCACTCATAACTATTCTTTGCTCTTTATATCAGGGAAAGTCACAATTACATTATCGCCAAAAGTCCCCTTGCGATGTTTAGCAGCAGTTATC
>CAZCRQ010000247.1:0-4614 GCA_964501095.1 uncultured bacterium
ATAATTATCATAATTGATGTTTTTTGTGCTGAAGCATCATAAAAGCGCGCTAAAGCGTGCTATGATATATTAAATCGCTTCACTCACCCTTGCTAAAGCAAGGTGCTACAGACCAGCACGCTTTTTCTCCTGGACAACAAGTAGTCCAGGGCACCCCGGGCAACTTTGCCCTCTCATACTTGCCCTTCCCCTTTTTAGTGGCACTTGCCGCAGGTGTGATCCTCCCCTTCGACATCATGGCAGCTCAGGCAGGTTTCCAAATACAATCGCGCCTCCTCGACATGTTTACCACCATCCTCACGATTCGCATATTCTCCCCAACCGAACGGATGAGGGATATGTATCATCCTTCTATGGCAGTCTACACAAAATTTGCGACTCTCATGGCAGACCAGGCACTCCCCACCAAAAGCGGCGTCAGCAAAATGGTTGAAGAGCCAGGTCGGCGGATGCGGACTATGGGTGGCGCCGTAAATCCCAGTTCCCTGGTGGCAGTTGTCACAGCTCTCCTGGGTATGGCATACCGAGCAAGAGGTTTCATTCAACGATGCCTCTATACCGTGTTGCAGCAACCAACTTTCCCAAAGGTGATCTGTCGGGCGCGGTTTGCTCTCATCGTGACAACGGCGGCAGTCTTCCGGTTCCGGAAATGCGATTTCCATACCATCGGGAAAAAGACGCACATGGCAGCGAGTGCAGGGAAATTGCTGGTGGGCAGAATGGGTAAATGATGGGTAATTTCGTTCCGGCAGAGGGATCGGAAGGGCATTCTCTGTATCCGTGTGGCAAAGAATGCACTCATTTTTATCGTCTACATCGTGACAAGCAACGCAATTTTCATGATCCGGTATGACGGCATGCCGGTCAAGGTCGTCGAGCATAACATCATGGCAATCGAGGCAATTCTGCTTCAATTCCACATCGTGTCGTTGATGACGGAAAAAAATTTCATCTCTTACACCTGCCAGGCAGATAAGATGTAAAAATAAGCCGGCAAAAAACGCGAATACCAACCAATCAGCGGTTTGTTTCCAGTTGATCACTCTATTCACCTTCACTCATTCCGAGTATTCTTAATTTCGATCCGCCAATTCGCTCCCGCCATCGCCCGACGATCCTGCTGGAACTGCGGAGTCTGATACATCTGAAACTCGGAGAACAACTCCAGTTTCCTCCAACAGGATGGTTCATAACGAAATCCCGCCAGCATCATCATCAGATCATCTGTTTTAATGTCCAACTCATCCCATTCATAGCTGACCATCGCACCGGAAGCATATATTTGCAAACCCTGCCGGGGAGTATAATGCAGGTTCGCCCAGGGACCATCCGATCTCGCCCGATCTCCGTAATCCACACGGTAACCCAACTCGCCGATGGGTGTGATGAGCACCGGACCCATTCGCAGCCCCTCACTAGTTTCAACATACAACGCCGCAGCTTCAAAACCCGCCCCCCATTTGTTCGGAATTATCCATCCATTCACTATACCACGTAACCGGGTATAACGTTGATCAAATCGTGCATACCATGATTCATCGACATAATCCGGAGTCGAGAGCCCCCCTTCAAGCATCCCGTAGAAGTGTTGCGAACTGAAACGTAGTTGGCTGACGTATTTTTTAAAGATTTCATGTTGCAGACGTAACTGGAGAGTGTTGTTCCAGGAGAGAAAACGATTGAACCGGTGGATTGTCTGCAAGCCGAAACGACGACGGAAAATCTTCTCCCGTCGCCTTTGTTCAACATAAGAGGTAGTAAGCCGACTTTGTTTGAATATCAGGTGTTTCGGGAGAATGTATTGAAGCTGGGCGCCGTAACTTGTCGCCTGCTGGGGGTCTTCAAACTCGAATTTTCTTGAGAGCGGCGCCATCATCCCGCCAAAAAGAGTCACTTTTACCGACCGGTGCAGTTTCTGACTCACTTCCAGCCCATCGACCACACCGATCGCCACGTCGCGCGCCAGGAAAAAACGACCGAGACGAATGCTTGTGGAGGTTCCCATCCCGCCATATTGGAAATAGCCCTTTTTAAATAAAAACTCCTCGGATTGGGAGAAATTATCCTGGCTGTCTCCTAAATGGTAACCGGAAAAGTGAAATGAGAGTGGAATATCCTCCGGCTGCACCGAGAATTGCAGAGTTTGAAGATACCAGACATGTTTGGTGTTGAGTTCATCATTGTAGCCGTACCCCTGCGTGCCTAGCAATCCGTTGACTCGAATCCCGCAGGCGAAGACATTCTGGCAGCCGCCGGAAAGGATGAGCATGAGAAATCCTAAAGCTGTTCTGCGCCAACCGTGGATAAATCTCATGAAAACTCCTCTTAAAATGGTGAAGGATATGGAAAGATACATCCGTCACTGAAGAATAAACAACACGCGAAAATTCGAGCAAATCTATCTGTAGCCTTGGGTTTGAGCATCACTCAGGATGTATTTTAAGGTGAAAGGGCAAAAGGGAAAGGGTACGGTGAAATGATGTCATCCGTCAAGTTTAAAGTTCGCGCTTCAGCGGGTTTTCAGCAGGATAACCTGTGAACCAGCCTCTCTTCCGTGATCAGTTTCTCGTCTTATGGAGACGCTATTTTGCCGGGGCTGAACTGCCCCTCGCCATGTATTTCTCCTCTTCACCTGGTGATGTACCGCTTGCCAGGTTTACCGATGCCAGTCGCTGCTTTGTTGGCGATTTAATCTTGGTGCGACGGGGCAAACCTCGCGCTTTCACTTTAAACTGCGTCGGTTGCCAGGGCGGGAAAAGATATCTGGGATTTACCCAAAACCTGCGAGACTACCTGCCTTATTTTCTCTCTTATGGAATTGAAGGGGAACTTGAGGGCGAACGGTACAAGAAGACTCCTGAAATTGCTCAACAGGCGATTGAATCGGCGCCGCTATTTCACGCCCCGGCGCCATATTTGATCTGCAAACGATGGGACCAGCTCAATGATTCCGATCAGCCGGAGTTGGCGGTCTTTTATGCCACCCCTGACGTTCTGGCTGGCCTGTTCACCCTGGCAAATTATGATCAATCAGAGACCAGCGCGGTCATCGCTCCCTTTTGCGCCGGATGCGGAGCCATTGTCCTGCATCCCTACAAGCAGCGGGAATCAGAGAATCCTAAGGCAATTCTGGGGATGTTCGACCTCTCCGCACGTCCTTATATTGAAGAAAATTGTCTCACCCTCGCCATGCCCATCGAAAAACTCCATTCAATGACCGCCAACATGGAGGAGAGTTTCCTGATCACTCGAACCTGGAAGAGGATGAGGCGTCGTATTGAAAAGACATCTGACTTTGAGGGCTGATGCTGCGAATGATTGTCACCATACTATCCTTGATAGGGATCGCCTATCTGCTGTACGGTGCGCTTTTTTATCTCAATCAACGAAGAATAATTTTTCCGGGAAGACGTGCGGGTGGTCGGATTGAATGGCTGCAACCAAGCGAACCCGCGGAGCAGATGTGGTTTGAAGAGGATAGCAATAGGGTGGAAGCATGGCTGCTGCCGCCATATCATCCGGAAAATCATGATCCCTTCCCGCTGGCTGTCATTGCGCATGGGAACGCCGCCTTGATCGATTACTGGTTTACCCAGACAGAAGGCTTGCGTCAAAGGGGAATCGGCGCCCTGCTGGTGGAATTTCCCGGATATGGAAGATCCTCCGGTGAACCGTCACAGGATTCAATTCGGAAGTTGTTCATCCAAGCGTACGATGCGGTCACCGCGCGTCCGGAAATCGATACCTCGCGTATTCTCTTCATCGGACGATCCCTCGGCGGTGGAGTTGTCTGTGATTTGGCGAAGTATCGTCACACCAACGGGATAATCCTGATCTCGACCTTCACCGGTATCCGCGCTTATGCTACAAACTACCTGCTCCCCGGATTTTTAGTGCGCGATCATTACGATAACATTGCCGCCTTGAAACAGTTTCCCCGTCCGGTCATCGTCATTCATGCGCCAAATGATGAAACTGTCCCTTACTCCCACGGTCTCCAGCTCGTTCAGGCGGCTCAACAAGGGGAGCTGATCACACTTCCCGGCGGCGGACACAATCATTGCATCCCGGACTGGGAAGCCCTCTGGCAGGAGTTGGAACCGTTTTTGCGAAAAGTCGGGATGATTGAATGATAGTACAAACAATTTTTCTACTTCATCTTGCCCAGCTACTTCTTCCCAGGCTTACCGAGAACACGAAAATCGCTGTCCGTCCTTGTGAACGAATAGGCTTCGGTCAGGATGATTCTTCTCATTTGATGCAAATGGCATCTCTTGCCCGCCAATCAAGCGAGATATTTATGAGTATAGATGAAAAAGCATCTATCTTGTTTAATTCAAGACATAACTTTATCCATCTTGCATTCAAGTCGCATACTATTCTCATGATGGTTGCTTATGTTTTCTCCCTGATTACCCTTTATTTGTCTTTCTTCTCGATGTCTTTCGCAGATGATTCAGCGCCAGGAGGAGATCCTACAATTGATCATGGGGCTGTTTGGCAGGGACCGATTGATTTGGGAGATGATGAGGAATTCTATAATATTCAACCGAATGATATGGACATGACAATCAATTCCAGGGGTGAATTTGTATTTCTCTACTATATAGGAAC
>CAZCRQ010000248.1:0-882 GCA_964501095.1 uncultured bacterium
CGGTGTCTACTTCCTGCAAGTCGCTTTCAAGGGAAACATTCAAACCCAGAAGCTGTTGCTTCTGAAGTGATTCTATTCTACATACGATCAATCGATCAATTTAAAGAAAGCGTCCCGTCTTGAGGCGGGACGCTTGCCCTTTGCCCGCTTTAGCGGGCAAAAAGCTCACATGAATTGAGATATATCCCATCAGATTATTGACATGGACGCCTACGCTACCCCTCATGGGTGAGGTAGCGTAAGCCTCCGTGCTTGCGAGAGATTGTGAGAAATGAGGGGTAGCGTAAGCCTCCGTGCTTGCGATCCTTCCACGCTTGCGATTCTTCCGTGCTTGCGATCCTTCCGTGTTTGTGATTCGTGATTGAATTCCTCGCAGGCGGGGACGCCTACGCTACCCCTCATGGGTGGGGTAGCGTAAGCCTCCGTGCTTGCGAGAGGCAGTGAGAAATGAGGGGTAGCGTAAGCCTCCGTGCTTGCGATCCTTCCGTGTTTGTGATCCTTCCGTGCTTGCGATCCTTCCGCGCTTGCGATCCTTCCACGCTTGCGGTTCGTACATTTTACCAGTTGCCTGCTTTAGTGGGCTACTCTGTAGCACCTTGCTTTAGCAAGGGTGTATGAATCGGAATCCGACATCCAGAGCGTGCTTTTACAATATGTTATCCCTCCCACCCCGCCTAAAGGCGGGTGCTACAGACCAGCCCGCTGAAGCGGGCAAATAGCTCGCATGAACTGGGATATATCCTATCAAAACATCTGACATTGACTATTAGTTAGCTGAGATTTTCTAGTTCGCGGAGATTTTGATGAACTAAACAGCTTCCTTTTTACCTTATTCCTAAGCTATCTTTTCCATCAATTATTAGAACACATACCTTTCAAGAC
>CAZCRQ010000248.1:892-4596 GCA_964501095.1 uncultured bacterium
GGCGTTGTGATGCCCGCAAAAACGTTTTCCGAGAAAATCCTCGCCAAGTACAGCGGGAAATCAGGAGTTGCCCCGGGAGAAATTGTCGAAGTGGTTCCGGACGTGGCGATGAGCCATGACAACACCGCCGCAATTGTGAAAACCTTTGCCAAAATCGGTGTCGACCGGCTCTTCGATCCGGATATCCATGTCATCACCTTGGATCACTGTGTCCCGCCGGCAAATGAAACTTTTGCGCAGAACCACAAGGAGATACGGGAATTTGTCAAGAAACACAAGATCAGACATTTCTACGACATCGATCATGGGATCTGTCACCAGGTGATGGCGGAACATGGACATTGTCTTCCCGGGACAATAATGACCGGCTCCGATTCACATGCGACAACTTATGGTGCGTTTGGGGCATTCGGTACAGGCGTCACCCGCAGCGAGACCGCGGTGATTATGGCGACGGGGAAGATCTGGTTTCGTGTGCCGGAAACGATGCGTGTCGATCTCTACGGCTCCTTGCCGGATGGAGTTTATGTCAAAGACTTGGCGCTGACGATTATAGGAAAAATCGGCGCCGATGGGGCGTTGTACCGTGCAGTTGAATATACCGGTCCGGCATCAAACAGGTTCACCGTCTCCGAACGAATGACGTTGACAAACCTCGCGGTAGAAATGGGAGCCAAGATCGGATATGTTCCTCCGGATGAGGTGATCTTTAACTACCTCAAAGGGCGTACGAAAAAGGAGTATGAACCTCTCTACTCAGATGATGGCTGCGAATATATTGAAGTATTGGATTTCGACCTCGACGATTTGGAGCCGGTTGTTGCCTGTCCACATGCTGTCGATAATGTCAAACCGGTTGCGGACATAGAGGGTGAATCTATCGACCAAGTGTTTGTGGGTACTTGCAATAATGCTCGTCTGGACGATTTAGCGATACTGGCGCATGTTCTGAAGGATCGGAATGTTCACCCGGATGTCCGTCTTCTAGTGATCCCTGCCAGCAAACTGGTCATGCTCGATGCGATGCGGTTAGGTTATCTCGACATCATTGTTTCAGCCGGTGGAACACTCGCTTCTCCCGGTTGCGGTCCCTGCATGGGCAACCACCTCGGCATTCCGGCGAAAGGGGAAAAGGTACTCTCCTCCGCCAATCGCAATTTTAAAGGGAGAATGGGCAATCGGGAGTCGGAGATCTATCTCGCCAGCCCCCATACATGTGCGGTAAGCTCTGTTTTGGGCTGCCTCTCGGACCCACGTGAAATTCCGATTGATCTGGAAGAAATATATGAGGAGCTGAAAAGAACTAGTCTTATAACTCTTTAAGTCCTATAGTCTAATTATGAAGGTTGAATAAGAAAGATGAAAATTTTAGTCACCGGAAGTGCAGGATTCATCGGTTTCCATCTTGCCAGGAGATTGTTGGAAGATGGAGAAGAAGTAATCGGTTTGGACAATTTCAATGATTACTATTCAGTTAAATTAAAACGCGACCGCCAGGCGATTCTGGAACGCTTCGATCATTTTCACGGCATTGAATTGGACATGTCGGATTATGAATCATTCTCGCGAGTGATGCTAACCTATAATCCTGGGATAGTCTGCAACCTGGCGGCTCAGGCTGGCGTGCGTTACAGTATTGAACATCCTTTTGTCTACCAGAGATCGAATCTTCAGGGATTTCTAAGTGTCCTGGAAGCCTGCCGTCATGCTAATCCGCAGCCGCGCTTGGTCTACGCCTCCAGCAGCAGCATCTACGGCGGCAACACCAAGCTGCCCTTCAGCGAGACAGACCGGGTCGATACCCCGGTCTCACTCTATGCCGCGACGAAAAAAGCCAATGAACTGATGGCGCACGCTTACAGCCATCTCTATGGATTGCAAACCATCGGACTGCGGTATTTCACCGTTTACGGACCCTGGGGACGTCCGGACATGGCTGCCTGGCTCTTCACCGAAGCGATGCTCGAAGGACGTCCGATCAAGGTGTTCAATTATGGCGAAATGCAGCGCGATTTCACTTACATTGACGATATCATCACCGGCACGCTCGGCGCTCTCTTTTCCGATAAACTCAAGCAGTATGAAATTTTCAACCTGGGAAACAATCGGTCGGAAAATCTGCTGGAGATGATTCAGGTGCTTGGGGAAGCCCTTGGGGTGGAGCCGATCATGGAGATGTGTCCGATGCAGCCCGGCGATGTCCCGTCGACTTGGGCGGAAGTGGACAGCGCCCGTGTGAAACTGGGGTATGAACCGACCACGCCGATTCAAGTTGGAATTCCTAAATTTATCCACTGGTTCCGAGAATATCACGCTGTAGCCGATCAATAATAAGTCCTTTTTCTCCTTGTGATCATTGACTATAAAGTCTGAGCGAAGTATTATTCATTTAGGAAGTATTCAAACCATAACAATAACCAGAAGAGAGGTGTAATCATGATTAAATTGTTACAAGTGAAGATGATGGTTTTTGAAACATTGATTATCGGACTATTGACGATTCCGTCGTTTATTTTTGCCGGGGGGATCAGTGGTATGATCGTGGATGGATTAGGCTCTCCGATCACCGAAACGATAGAAGTACAGGCGACACTGAGCCAAACAGACAATTGGTCAACGCCGGTAGTTACCCAGGATGGCTCCTACGAAATAACCAATCTGGATGAAGGATTTTACTGGGTTCGTGCCAGAGCGACGGAACCAAACACCTGGTTATATCGAGCTTACCATCCGGGGGAATGGAGCCAGGACTATGCGTGGAACGTTTACGTTACTCAAGCGGAAGTCACGCCCAACATCAATGTGACTCTGCGTGAAGGCGGTAAAATTACCGGAACCGTGCATCCCGGCGAAGGTGGCGAATTTCCCGCCAACAGCATTCTAGCTACTGTCTACCGTTATTCCTGGGAAGAGGGTGAAGTCTTTCTTCTACAAGATGCAGTTGGATACATATTGGGACCAATTCCCGAAGGTTCGGTTTATGTTTATTACGAGCCGGTGAATGAGGGCGATCCCCATCTTGGTGTCTTCTATCAGTATTGTTTTGATCTGGACAACGCCGATGAAATACAGGTTCAGACTTGTCAGGTTACCCAAAACATCAATGTTCAACTTCCCCTGAGTGGTGGTGTTTCAGGCACCGTGACCGGAGAAGGCTCGCCATTACTCAACGCATTCGTTGTCGTTCAAACAATGCCTGAGACCGACGGCGACTGGGACATTGAAATGTTGGGATATGCGATGACCGATCTCAATGGTGATTATACGGTCGCCGGAATTCCTACAGGTATGGTCTTAGTTGGATTTATGCCGCCGCAAGGGACTGATTTTGTCTTCGAGTACTATGATGATACATACACTCCTCTCCTGGCGACCGGTGTTGAAGTCATCGCTGATCAAACAACAACAGGAATCGATGCGGATCTGATCAGAGGAGCCCGGGTTTCCGGTACGATCCAGGATCCTGACGGTAATTTGCCCCCTGAGGAAAGCGTTGCCATCGAACTAATCTCTTCTTATGGGGAGTTTATCGGTTATAAGACACATAATGAAGCGGATGGAAGCTGGGAAATACAACAAGCAATGATGCCCGGCATCTATACAATCAGAATAGATCCTCCTGATGAGGAAGCTACCTGGGCTTATAGTTTCCTGGGTGATGTCTTTCTGCCCTGGGAGGCAACCTGGGTGGAGTGTGAATCGGG
>CAZCRQ010000249.1:0-4571 GCA_964501095.1 uncultured bacterium
TGACACCACTTCGTGTGTCAGGCGAGGACGCCTGACACCACATCGTTGACAATACGTCATATTAGGAGACAAGATAATGTCAATTCTTGTAAATAAAGATACACGTTTAGTGGTGCAGGGCTTTACCGGCAAGGAGGGCAGCTTTCACGCCGAACAGATGATCGCCTATGGCACCAATGTCGTGGCGGGGGTTACACCTGGCAAGGGCGGCACAATGCACCTTAATCGTCCAGTGTTCAATACTGTAGCCGAAGCGGTGGAGGAGACCGGGGCAAATACCAGTGTCATTTTTGTCCCGCCAGCATTCGCCGCGGATGGCATTCTCGAAGCCGCGGGAGCCGGGATTGAGTTAGTTGTCTGTATCACGGAAGGAATCCCCGCCGCTGATATGCTCAAGGTCTACCATGCGCTCAAGGACACGGGAACACGCCTGGTCGGTCCGAACTGCCCCGGCGTGATCACGCCCGGTGTGGCGAAGATCGGCATCATGCCCGGTTTTATTCACAAACCTGGCGGCTCGAACGGCATCGGGGTAATCAGCCGCAGCGGGACTCTTACTTACGAAGCGGTCGGACAGTTGACAGAGTTAGGGCTGGGTCAATCCACCTGCATCGGCATCGGCGGCGATCCGGTGATCGGCTCCACGTTTGTGGATCTCCTGAAATTGTTCAAAGATGATCCGGAGACAAAGGGTGTGGTGTTGATCGGAGAAATCGGCGGCTCGGCGGAAGAGCAGGCGGCGGAGTACATTCAGAAGAATTTTAAAAAACCCACAGTAGCCTTTATTGCCGGACGCACTGCCCCTCCCGGACGGCGCATGGGACACGCCGGCGCCATTATCTCCGGAGGGAAAGGCACCGCTGGGGAGAAAATCAAAGCGCTGGAAGATGCTGGAATTCGTGTTTCTCAAAGCCCGGCGACCATCGGGCTGACAATGAAAGAAGCCTTGAAAAAGTAAAAGTTTGACTCTCTTAACCGCTTGGTTTGATGGATCGAATAAGACATATTGGTCTGATAGGACAACTTGGTCATATTGGTCGAAAAGACTTAAAATCCAAGCCTCAGCCAGAAAGCTTAATAATCGATAGAGGACGTTCAAGGAGGACTTAGCGTGGCAGAAGAACACCGCAAGAGTATCACCGGGAAAAACGGCTTCACCATCACTATTGATGAGGAATTTTGTAAAGGGTGTACGATTTGTGTGGAAGTTTGCCCGAAGGATACCTTAAAAATGATACCGGTAGGCAGCCGGTGGCAAGGAAGTCTGGTAGTAGTGGAAGACATTGAAACTTGTATAGGCTGCCTGCTTTGTGAATTGCAGTGTCCGGATTTTGCAATTGAAGTTGATGTTCCGAAAAAAGCCAAGAAAACCGTAACAGCAGAATAGGGGAAAAAAGAAAACATGGAAAAAGAAGAAGTACGGTTTTGGCCTGGCAACATAGTAGTTGCAGAAGCGGCGGTGGCGGCGGGGTGTAATTTTTTTGCGGGCTACCCGATCACACCTTCCTCAGAGATCGCTGCCCACATGGCGTTGCTTTTACCCCGTGTCGGAGGACATTTCATCCAGATGGAGGATGAGATTGCGGCGATGGGGGCGATCATTGGCGCCAGTTTAGCGGGAGCGAAATCACTTACCGCCACTTCCGGTCCCGGGTTCAGCTTAAAAATGGAAAACCTCGGTTTCGGTTATCTAGTCGAAGCGCCTTGTGTTATTATCAATGTGATGCGCGGCGGTCCCTCCACCGGTTTGCCGACTCACCCTGCCCAGGCGGATGTGATGCAGACACGTTGGGGCACCCACGGCGATCATCCCACCATCGCTTTGACTCCCGCGTTTCATCAAGAAATGTACCTGGAAACGATCCGAGCGTTCAACCTTGCCGAAGAATTGAGAATACCAGTGATCGTTTTACTCGATGAAGTGCTGGGGCATCTCTCGGAAGGTTTGATCCCGCCGAAACCCGGTACCTTCGAAATTATCAACCGAAAGATAACTACTGTACCGCCGGAAGAGTATTATCCTCATGATCCAAGTTTCGGCGATGTACCCCCATTCATTCCCTATTTTGAAGGTTATCGCTGGCATACGACCGGTTTGAATCATGACAAGACTGGATTTCCCACAACCGATCCGCAATTGGTTACCGAAGATGAAAAACGGTTAATGCGCAAAGTGACCTGCAACCGTGAACTGATTGACAAAGTCGAGTACTTCATGGCGGAAGACGCCGAGATCGGCATATTTTCCTTTGGTTCGACCGCTCGGGCGGCGATGGTAGCGGTGAAGAAAGCGCGTGCCAAAGGGATCAAAGCCGGTCTGATGCGCGCACTTACGCTATGGCCCTTCCCCAATCGCCAAGTGCTCGAATTCGCTAAAAACTTGAAAACGCTAATTGTTGCGGAGTTCAATCTCGGGCAGATGGTTTACGAAGTTGAACGATCGGTAAAGATGGAATTGCCAGTGAAACGAGTCAACAAAGTCGGGGGAGTGCCGATTGCTCCGGCGGAAATTCTTGCCAGAATAGAGGAGGTCGCCTGATGTCATTCGATTATACACCATATTTACGAATGGAGAAGCTTCCCCACATGTGGTGTCCCGGGTGTGGAATCGGGATCGTCGTCAAGTCGATGATCCGCGCATTTGCTGAAGTTAACTGGGACCCCAAGGATATTGCGGTCATTTCCGGCATCGGCTGCACTAGCCGCGCTCCAGGTTATTTGAACATGAACACCTTGCACACCACCCACGGCAGAGCGATCAGCTTCGCCACTGGGATAAAAATGCACCGTCCCGACAAGCATGTGGTGGTGATCGCCGGGGATGGCGATCTATGCGCCATTGGCGGCAATCACTTGATCCACGCGGCGCGACGCAACATTGACCTCACCGTCATCGTCAACAACAACAACATCTACGGTATGACCGGCGGTCAGTATTCCCCAACCACACCGCTGGGAGCGAAAGCTGCAACCGCACCTTATGGCAATTTGGAGCCATCGTTTGACCTGGTCAACCTGGTAATTGGCGCCGGAGGAACATTCGTGGCGCGCGGGCAAGTCGGAAATGGCAGACAGTTAACCACATTCTTCAAAAAAGGCTTTGAACACAAGGGATTCTCATTCATCGACGTTGTCTCCAACTGTCACACCCAATACGGCAGACGCAACAAGATGGCAGACCCGATGAATATGGTCAAATGGATTTCCGACCGCGCTAAACCGATGAAAAAATACCAAGAACTAGGGGATGAGGATAAAGATCGCTTCTTCCCGGTAGGAGTATTCCTGGATGACACTTCTCACCCTGAATATACCGATACTTATCAGAAGTTGATCGACAAGCTGGCGAAATCGCCCGTAGCAGCGGGAGGAGGGCACGATGCATTTTGAAGCGCGATTCTCTGCAGTCGGAGGACAAGGAATCATCCTGGCTGGAACAATAATTGCCGATGCCGCTCATCTCATAGGTATGAATGCTGCCGGTTCCCCCACTTACACCGCACAAGTACGCGGGGGTCCCACTAAAGTGGATATTATTGTCGATTCCGAACGGATCCTTTACCCTCGGACGGAAAACCTGGACTTTTTCCTCTCTCTCGCCACCAACTCCTATAAAATGTTTGGCGTCGGGATTCGGGAAAAAGCGCCAGTGCTCATCGATCCTAATATGGTCACTGTTCCGGATGAACATCGTGAACTTTATAACGTGTATGAGGTTCCTATAATCCAACTCACCGCGGAGAAGATGGGCCGAATGGTCTATACCTCGGCGGTCTGCCTCGGCACAATGATTGCTTTGACGGATGTGGTGACTGAAAAAGCGATTCGTGAAGCCTTGGTTCGACGCGCTCCCAAAGGGACAGAAGAGTTCAACCTGAAAGCCTTCTCGATCGGGCTGGATTATGTCCGCGATTTACTCAGCCGTGGAGTGAAGGCATAAGAGAATTTTGTCAGTTATTATAGCCTCAGGATTCCACGGATGAGGGTATTAAGGAACAACCATGAATCTGAAGAATTCGCAGTTGTATATCGAGAAGGAAGCCTTGTACGGTGCGCACAACTATCATCCCTTGCCGGTGGTGATCGCTCGTGGCAAGGGTGTCTGGGTCTGGGATCCGGAAGACAACAAATACATGGACTGCCTCGCCTCTTACAGCGCAATAAATCAGGGATACAATCATCCCCGCATCTTGGAGGCGGCGATTGAGTAGCTCAAAACTGGTGTAACTTTAACAAGTCGGGCGTTCTACAACACCAAGCTGGGTGACTTTCTTGAAAAAGTGTGCCAGATAACCGGGCATGAAGCAGCATTGCCGATGAACACTGGAGCCGAGTCGGTCGAAACGGCAGTGAAGATGGCGCGAAAATGGGGCTGCGATATCAAAGGAATCCCGGAAAACCAGGTTGAAATCATTGCCTTCAAAGGTAACTTCCACGGCAGAACCATCACCATGGTATCCCCGCCGGCGAGCGTAGCCTGGGCGTCTCGCCCATGAAGAGACAAAGCGTAGCCTGGGCGTCCCGCCCATGAAGAGACAAAGCGTAGCCTGGGCGTCCCGCCCATGAAGAGA
>CAZCRQ010000250.1:0-4559 GCA_964501095.1 uncultured bacterium
ACCGTCCGGGAGATATTTGGATAAACATGCGTCATTTTCCCGGACGACGGCGCGTCCGGGCTACCTGGCTGTAACATAGTTATGTAGCCTGGACGTGCCACCGTCCGGGAGATATTTGGATAAACATGTGTCATTTTCCCGGACGACGGCGCGTCCGGGCTACCAGTCATTTTCCCGGACGACGGTGCGTCCGGGCTACCAGGCTGGAATCAATGCCATCAAAATCATCAGATATGGACTACGAGATAAAATTTGCAATTTGATATTATAACAATTTGAGGTAAATAATGAAGAAATTGTATGCCCTATTATTATGCTGTCTTTTCTTTGTGCTTTTCCCTCAGACATCAGAAGCGTCTGACCGGGGGAAAGTGGGGCAACTTCCGGTCTATCCTGCGGGCTGTCCGAAAGTGTCAATCACCCACCTGCTTCTCGGGGGAGAACCGGTAGTGACCTTCGATGCGCCTTACAAAGCGAGGATCAGCTTTGAGACTGTTAAGCCCTGCCCGGCGACGCATGTCTATTACGGCGTTTATGAACCGGAGGCGCAATTGCAGTTGCCGCGTTACCGTATGGAGGCGAAAGAGAAACTGAAGAAAGAAAGCACGCATCATCAACTGATCATCGATTTCAAGAATCTTTTACAGCAGACACATGACATAGACAATTTTAAAATAAATGATGGTGGAGTGATCGTTTACCGTCTGGAGATTTACGATCCTGAGGAAGCGGCGGCGCGTTATTTCGATCGACGTTTCGCCTTCAAGCATGATAGTCTGCTCCCTACAATTATCGAAGGTCCCTTCATTGACCAGATCACACCAACCTCGGCGCTCCTCTCCTGGGAGACCGATCAGCCGGTTCTAGCCTTCGTGTTTTTGTCCAAGGAGAATGGAGTTGCGGATACTTTAAAGATCGATAAATCTTCGACTACACATTTCGAGTTGAAACTGGATCGCCTGCAGCCTGGAGCCCGTTATTCATACCAGATTCAGCTTCAACCGCCGCAACCGATCACCACCAGTCGTCGTTACACTTTCCAGACGCCAGGCGAAAATCAATCCACTTTCACCTTCGCCATCCTTGGGGACAGTCAAGAGGGGTGCGGCGGCGAGGAGAACCAATACAGTGGCGTCAATTACCAAACTCTTCAACGCTTGGCGCTTGACGCTGGCAACCGGGGAGCGGAATTTATCATCATCACCGGGGATCTGGTCAGCGGGGCGGTGACCAATCCTCTGGAATTCGAGCGGCAACTGGAAGCGTTCAAGGATGCGGTTGAGCCGGTCGGTCATGCGATTCCAATTTATGAGATGATGGGCAACCATGAAATTGTTAAGGATGTCTATGATTGCGGCGATAAGGGCAAAGTGTTTTTTGACAAAACCGGTTTGGAAAGCACTGAAGCGATATTCGCAAAGGAATTTGTCAATCCGACGAATGGACCGGAGGCAGAAGTCGACGGTGCACCGCCTTATCGTGAAAATGTCTATTATTTTGACTATGGCAACAGCCGGTTTCTCATCATGAACAATGTCTATTGGCGGTCGGGAAATCCGGAGGAGTATGGCTGTAATCTTGAAGGTTATATTCTGGATAATCAACTTGCCTGGTTAAAGAATGTAATGAAACAGACAAAGGATGATCCCAGTATCAAGCATCTTTTTCTCCTCGCCCATGAGCCCCTGTTTCCAAACAGCGCCCATGCGAAAGATGCCATGTGGTATAACGGTGGGGAGGCGACGAAGAACAAGGGGATCGACCGTCGATATGTAGTGGAGCGTCGTGATGAGATTTTACAGGCATTGTCCGAGACCGGCAAGGCGGTCTCGGCGAATTTCGGTCATGAGCATTCTTATCAACGTATGTTGATCAGTAACAAGCTCGATGCCAGGGTTAAAAATCCGCTGTGGCAGATTGTTTCCGGCGGAGCCGGAGGTCCTTATTATGCCCGGCACTTCGATGTCCCCTGGGCTGATCAGGTTACCATTTATTCCCCCCAGCGGAATTATACCCTGTTTCAGGTCGAGGGCGATACGGTGACACTGGAAGTATATGGCTATACTGGGGAATTGATTGATCGGGCGATGCTCGTACCGTTTCAGAAATGATTTATCAAACCATAAAACCTTCTCACCACCAAACGCAATAAATCGGCTAATGTTGATTTTGTGTCTTTGTAACTTTGTGGTTAGATTATAAAGCGTCAGCCGAGGACGACTGACGCCACTTTGTGGTTAGATTATAAAGCGTCAGCCGAGGACGACTGACGCCACTTAAATTATAACGCCACTTAAGTCAAAACATACATTCAATCAGGAGCCGGTAGAAGGGAGCATGAAGGATGATAAGGGTAAAGAAAAGTCTCACCATCGCTGTAATAATGGCAGCGGGCATGATGTTGCTGGGAAATTCGATGACTGTTAATGCCAAACCGAACACGTTGATTCGCACTGAGATCGACGACAAGTACAAGTGGAACCTGAACGACATCTTTCCCGATTGGAGTGCCTGGGAGGCGGCTCTGGCGGAGTTGGAAGCGGGCATTCCGAAAGTGGAGCAGTTTAAAGGGACATTAAACCAGAGTTCGGATCGCCTGCTGGAGTATTTCAAGTTGGATGATGATCTGAGCCAACTGGCGTACAAGGTCTACTACTATCCATCGTTGAAATTCGATGAAGATCAACGGAACAACGAGATCAACGCCCGTCAGCAGCAGGTGATGATTCTCTTTTCAAAGTGGAGCACCGCCACCGCCTGGTTTACCCCGGAATTATTGGCGATTCCGTACGAGACGATGCAGCAGTGGCTGGATTCCAACAAAGATTTGCAGATTTACAGGTTTACCATCGAAAGTACCTACCATCAGCAGGAGCATGTGCTGGATGAAAAAGGGGAAGAGCTGTTGTCCTACTCCAACCAGTTGAACAGCAATCCCAACGACACCTATTCGATGCTTTCCACCGCGGACATCAAGTATCCGACCATGACCCTTTCCAGCGGGGAAGAGGTGCAGGTAACGTACGGGAATTATTACTCCATCCTGCAGACGAACCGGAACCAGGCGGATCGTGAAAAAGCCTTTCAGGAATTTTACAAAACCTACGAAGCGAATATCAACACTTACGCTTCACTTTACAATGGTGTCTGCCAGAAGGATTGGTTCATCACTCGGGCGCGGAAATACGAAAATACTCTGGAAGCCAAACTTTTCGGTAACAATATCCCGGTTTCCGTAGTCGAGAATCTGATCGAAGAAGTCAAGAAAGATCCCACACCGCTGCAACGCTATTTCCATCTGCGGAAGAGACTGCTGGGTTTGGAGAAGATCGACCTCTATGATGGACAAATTCCGCTGATCGATCTGGATAAGAAATATGAGTTCGATGAAGCCTCGAAGCATGTCATCGCCTCTGTGGCGCCTTTGGGCAAAGCATACCAGGACCGTGTCAGGCAAGCCTTTTCCAGCCGTTGGTTGGATGTATACGAGAATGAAGGCAAGCGAACCGGGGCATATTCCGCCGGTGTCTATGGTGTTCACCCGTACATGCTTTTAAACTATACGGACACCCTCGAGGACATGTTCACCATCGGGCATGAGATGGGTCACACCATGCACACCGTCTTATCCCACGAGAATCAACCCTTCAACACCTCTTCATATACGATTTTTGTCGCCGAAGTTGCCTCGACTTTGAACGAGAGGTTGTTGTTGGATTACGAATTATCGAAGACGACGGATCCAAAGGAGCGAATCCGTCTGCTGGAGCATTCCATCAGCAGCATTGTGGGGACATTCTACACCCAAGTGTTGTTCGCCGATTTCGAGTTGCAGGCACATCGTCTGGTCGAGCAGGGGCAGCCGATAACTTCCGATATCTTGAACGAACTCTACTACAACCTGCTCAAGACCTATTACGGGGATGCAGCGGAGCTGAATGAGCTGTATCGTATCACCTGGTCGCGGATCGGGCATTTCTTCCGCAGTCCTTATTATGTCTTCCAGTATGCGACCTGTTTCGCCTCGTCGGCAAAACTGTATAACGACATTATGACTGGTAAGAAGAAAGACCGTGAGGCGGTGCTGGAAAGATACATGACACTGTTGAAGTCCGGCGGGAACGATTATCCGATGAACCAATTGAAGAAAGCAGGAGTGGATCTAACACAACCGGAACCGGTACGCGCGGTGATCAAGCAGCTCGATGATCTGGTGACACAGCTTGAGAATGAAATGAAGAAGATTTAAAAATGAAGAAAATTTAAGCCAATAGCCAGGTAGCCCGGACGCGCTGTCGTCCGGGAAAATAACTACATAACTTGAAGCCAGGTAGCCCGGACGCCCCGTCGTCCGGGAAAATGACGCATGTTTATCCACATATCTCCCGGACGGTGGCACGTCCAGCCAGGTAGCCCGGACGCGCCGTCGTCCGGGAAAATAACTACATAACTTGAAGCAGTCAGGTAGCCCGGACGCGCCGTCGTCCGGGAAAATGACGCATGGTTATCCACATATCTCCCGGACGGTGGCACGTCCAGGCTACATAACTATGTTACAG